>CAJWWA010000152.1 GCA_913048495.1 uncultured Halieaceae bacterium | reverse complement strand
TCAAGACGCGACTGCAGTTGCAGCGCGGCGGAGGCGCGGGAGTCGCGGGCGAGCGCGGCGCTGGCGCGCGCCGCGGCCACGGCGAACTGGCAGGCGCGCACGCCGGCCACGCCGAGGGCCATCGCGGTCGCCACCAGGGCGTGGACGGCGTCTTCGGGGAGGGTGACGGCGCCGAGCATCGCCCGCGCCTCGGCGACATCGGCGGCATCGAAGGGCGGCTCGTCGAGATCGCGGATGGACAGGGGCGTCAGGTCGAGCTGGAAGGCGAGGCGGTCGCGCAGCACCGGCGACAGCACCTCGCCGTCGTCCTGCCCCTCGTCGAGGGCCACCAGCGCGATGCGGGCCTGCACCTCGCCGTGGATGCCCTCGCGGGCGAGGGTCAGCTCGCCCCGGTCCAGGGCCGTGGCGAGGTGGGCCACCGTGGAGCGGCTCGCGCGCTCGCCCATGGCGAGGACGGCGAAGCCGCCGTCGCAGTCGGCGAGGAGCCCGCGCTCGGTGACCGGCAGCCCGGCGCGGAGCGTCGCGGCGAGATCGAGGCCGCCGAGCAGGCGTGACTCGGTAATGTGCAGGGGTACCCTGCGCACCGGCGCGTCACCGACCAGGGCCCGCCACTCTTCCAGCCAGGCCTCGCGCACCGGTCCCGGGCAGGCCCGCAGGGCAACCCCGCCGAGCCCCTCGGGGTCGACCGCGAGCAGCGCGGCGGCGCGCAGCCCGTCGCGCCAGAGGGCGGCGAGGGCCGGGTCACCGGCGACGGCGCTGGCGGCACCGCCGTTCACGCGCTGAAGACTTCCTCGATCGCCCGGCCGACCCGCGCACCGGAGCCGGCCTCGTCCAGCGGATCGCGGCGCAGGCGGTGGCGCAGTACCGAGGGCGCCACGGTGCGCAGGTGCGCGGCCGTGACCGCCTCGGCGCCCTCCAGGGCCGCCAGGGCGCGCGCGGCGCGGATCAGGGTCAGCTCGCCGCGCAGGCCGTCCGTGCCCAGGGTCATGCACAGGTTGGCCGCGGTCTCGACGATGGCATCGGGCAGGTCGACGGTCTCGAGGTGGGCGCGGGCGTCCTGGATCTTGCGCCGGACCTTGCCCTCCTTGCGCTGGAAACGCTTGATGAAGGCGGCCCGGTCGCGCTCGAACTCGTCGCGCAGGCGCACGATTTCCACCCGCGCCTTGATGTCCTGGGGCGTGGTGACCTCCACCGACAGGCCGAAGCGGTCCAGCAGCTGCGGGCGCAGTTCGCCCTCCTCCGGGTTGCCGCTGCCCACGAGCACGAAGCGGGCCGGGTGGCGGATCGACAGACCCTCCCGCTCCACCACGTTCTCGCCGGAAGCGGCGACGTCGAGGAGCGCGTCGACGATGTGGTCCTCGAGGAGGTTCACCTCGTCGATGTAGAGGAAGCCCCGGTGCGCCCGAGCGAGCAGGCCCGGCTCGAAGGCCTTCTCGCCATCGCGCAGCGCGCGCTCGAGGTCCAGCGCGCCGATCACGCGGTCTTCCGTGGCGCCCAGGGGCAGGTCGACCACCGGCATGGGCTCCTTGCGGACCTTCTCGGCGCCGTGGTGTTCGCCGGGGCGGCACTGGGCGCAGAGGCCCGGCCGCGGGCCCTCGGGGTCACAGTTGTAGGGGCAGCCGGCGACCACCTCCATCTTCGGCATGAGCGCCGCGAGGGCGCGGATGGCCGTGGACTTGCCCGTGCCCCGGTCACCGAAGACGAGGACGCCGCCGACGTCCTGGTCCACGGAGGCGATGAGCAGGGCGCGTTTCATCTCGTCCTGGCCGACGATGGCCGAGAAAGGGTAGGCAAGTGCCATGGCTGACGGGGTCCTTGTATCGCTTGCGGCGTTGGCGGCGACCGGCGCAGCGCGCCCGGCCACCCCCGAATGACCCCCACCTTTTAACGGCAGCGCCCCGGAAACTCAAGCTGACAGGCGGGCGGTTGATGAAAAACTGACACAGGTCAGCGATGGCGGCCCCTCCCCCACCGTGCGCTATACTCGCGGGCCCTGCCCACCCGGGGCGTGCCGGCACGCGAGGCACGCCGAGAAGGAGGAAGCATGCGACCGTCCACCGCCGGTGCCCTGGCACTCTGCGCCATCCTCACCGCCTGCCAGACCACGGACCCCTACACCGGGGAGACCAAGACCTCTAACGCGACCAAAGGCGCTGCCGCCGGCGCCGTGGCGGGGGCCCTGATCGGCGCCATCAGCGGCGACAACAACCGCCAGAAGCGCAAGCGCGCGGCGGTCGGCGCCGGCATCGGCGCCCTCGCCGGCGCGGGCGTCGGCAGCTACATGGACCGGGAGGAGGCCGCCCTGCGCGAGCGGCTGGCCGGCACCGGCGTGTCCGTGAGCCGCGTCGGCGACGAGATCGTCCTCAACATGCCCGGCAACATCACCTTCGAGACCAATGCGGCGGCGATCAGCGCCGAGTTCTACCCCGTGCTCGACTCGGTCGCTACCGTGGTCAACGAGTACGAGAAGACCCTGGTGGAAGTCGTGGGCCACACCGACAGCACCGGGAGCGACGCGATCAACCAGCCGCTGTCCGAACAGCGCGCCGACAGCGTCGCCGCCTACCTCGCCTCCCGCGGAGTCCTGCCGCAGCGGATCGCCACGGCGGGCCTCGGCAGCCGCCAGCCCGTGGCCTCGAACGCCACCGCCGAGGGCCGCGCACAGAACCGCCGGGTCGAGATCACCCTTGCCCCGATCACGGGCTAGCGGCGGGCATCGTGACCAGCGCCCTGCCCCCCGCCGTCGACGCCGCGCTTGCTGACTGGCACAGCGACGGTTGCGGCCGCGTCGCCTTCTACGCGGATACCGCGGCCGGCAGCGGCACCCCCCTGCTGCTCCTGCACAGCATCAACGCAGCGCCGAGCGCCTACGAGATGAAGCCCCTGTTCGAGCACTACCGCGGCGAGCGCCCGGTCTATGCGCTGGAACTGCCGGGCTTCGGCCACTCGGAGCGCCGCGACCGCCGCTACGACCCGCAGCTGTTCGCAGACGCCATCAGCGGCTTTATCGATGATGTCATCGGCGCGCCCACCGACGTGGTCGCCCTCTCCACCACCGCGGAGTTTGCGGCCCGGGCGAGCCTGGCCACGGACCGGCTGCGCAGCCTGGTCCTGCTCAGCCCCACCGGGCTGCGCGACCGCGACCCGCCGGGGCCGACAGCGCAGCGCCGCCTGCTCCGCTTCTTCCAGCTGCCCGGCGTGGGCGCCGGCCTCTACCGGGCCCTCACCGTGAAGCCAAGCGTGCGCTACTTCCTCAACATGGGCTTCACGGGCAAAGCGCCCGAGGACCTGGTGGACTACGCGCACCGCACCACGCAGCAGCCGGGCGCCCGGCACGCGCCGTTCTACTTTCTGTCCATGCAGCTGTTCACGGCCGACGCGGTGAATGCCCTGTACCGGCAGGTGTCCGTCCCCGTGCTCGTGCTCTACGACGACGACCCGAACATCTCCTTCGAGCGGCTTCCGGAGCTCCTCGATGCCTGCCCCAACTGGCGCGCCGAGCGCATCGAGCCCACCCTGGGGCTGCCGCACTGGGAGCAGCCGGTGGCGACACAGGCGGCCATGGAAGCCTTCTGGCATGATGTAGCGGGCGGCTGACGCCCCACCGCCTGACCCCCGGGAGAACGGGACCATGACCACGGAACAGCGGGTGAGCATCGCTCCCCATCGCCAGCAGCGCATCGCGCTCTCCAACGAGTGGCACGCCCGCCCGAGCCTGTCGCTGCCCTCGCCGTTCCGCTGCACCCACCTGGTGGCGCTGCGCAGCGAGACCAGCCTGGAGGAGAGCCGGCGCAGCTTCGCCGCCTTCTGCGCGGACCACGGCCAGGGGCAGCCGGCGGCGGACAGCCGCCACCACTCGGTGCAGATCGGCTCCTGCCTGATCAAGTGGGAAGGCCACACGGAGGCGACGAGCCATACCATCATGGTGCCCGGCAACGGCCAGCCGCCCTTCGCCGAGTCCGCCCTCGACTTCCTCGACGCCGGCAAGCGCGAGGAGCTCATGGACGACATGTTCGTGGGCGTGAAAATCGAGGTGCTGGTCGCCGGGGCCGGGGACCGCGACGTTACCGTCGAATACGCCCGCTCCCTGCTCGGTGCGCGGCAGATCTACGGCGGCACCATGTCCGAGAACGGCGCCGAGGTCTGGTCCGCCTTCCGCCACGACGCCGAGGGTTTCGTGCGCATCGTCGTCATCGACCGCGGCATCAGCGAGGGACGCCTGTCGCGGCTGCTGCAGCGGCTGCTGGAGATGGAGACCTACCGCATGCTCGCCATGATGGCCCTGCCCCGGGCGCGGGAGGTGATGGCGGAACTCGGCGAACTGGAGCCGCAGCTCGACGAGGTCATGGGCCAGCTCGCCCGCCGCCGGGACGAGAGCGCCCACGAGGAACTGCTGCGCCGGATCACGGCCATCTCCGCCCAGGCGGAGCACATCGCGGCGGCCAACGCCTACCGCTTCGCCGCCGCCCGCGCCTACGCGGGGATCGTCGAGCGGCGCATCAACGAGTGCGACGAGCAGCGCCTGGGCAGCTACCAGCGCTACTCCAACTTCCTCATGAAGACCCTGCAGCCGGCCATGCGCACCTGCGACGCCGCGGAGCGGCGCACGCACGAGGTCGCCGAACGGGTGGCCCGGGCCGCCGGGCTGCTCGGCTCCATGGTCGACATGGTGCAGAAGAAACAGAACCAGGCCATCCTCGAGACCATGGCCGAGCGCGCGACGCTGCAGCTGCGCCTGCAGCAGGCCGTGGAGGGCTTCTCGATCTTCGCCATCAGCTACTACGCCGTGGGCCTCATCGCCTACGGGCTCAAGTCGGCGAAGGCCCTCGGTTCACCGGTGGACCCGGAGGTGGCAACGGGCTTCGCCGCGCCCGCCGTGTTCGCGCTCGTGTGGTTCTCCGTACGCACCGTGCGCCGGCGGCTGCACCGGGACGCCTAGCCGGCGGCAACCCCCTTTTCCCGCAGCGCGGCAATGGCCGCCGCGTCGTAGCCCAGCTCTCCGAGCACCCCGTCCGTGTGCTCCCCCAGCGCCCCCAGCGGGGATCGCGGTGGCGGCCTCTGCCCGCCGAAACGCGCCGGATGCGCGGGGCTGCGCAGGGGCCCGAGCAGGGGGTGCGTCTGCGCCTGCACCGAGCCCGTGGCCGCCAGCTGCGGGTGCGCGATGGTCTCCTCCAGCGCGAGGCAGCGGCCGCCGGGGATATCCAGCTCGCGCAGCAGCGCCTCGACCTCCGCCGTTGCCATCGTCGCGAAGGCCGCCTCGAAGCGATCGAAAAGCTCATCGAGGGCCGTGGCGCGAGCGGCCATGGTCGCGTAGCGCGGGTCCTCGCAGAGTTCGCCGTTGCCCGTCGCCCGGAACAGGCCGTGCCAGTGGCGGTCCGTGAACGGCGCCATGGCGAAGAAACCGTCGCGGGTGGGGAAGGCGCGGTAGGTGTTCTTCAGCTCGGAGCGCTCGACCACGCCAGCACCGGTGAAGGTGTGCTCGGACATGCCCGCCGGCCACAGGAAATAGAGCGCGGCATCGAGCATGGACAGGTCGATGCGCTGCCCCTCGCCCGTGCGCTCGCGCTGGAAGAGCGCGGCGGTGGCGGCCTGGCACGCGGTGTAGGCCGTGACCTCGTCGCAGACGAAAGTGCGCACGAGGTCCAGCTGCCCGTCGCGCCCCTGCACCGCCGCAAAACCGCTCATGGCCTGGATCACGTGATCGTAGGCGGGCGCGGCGGCCAGCGGGCCCTCGGTGCCGAAGCCGGAGATCGACAGGTAGACGAGCCCCGGGTTGGCGGCGCGCAGGGTGTCGTAGCCGAGCCCGAGGCGATCGAGCACACCGGGGCGGTAGTTGCTGATCAGCACATCCGCCCGCGCGGCCAGCTCGCGTACGATGGCCACGCCCTCGGCCTGCTTGAGGTCCAGGGCGATGGACTCCTTGCCACGGTTGCAGTTGGCGAAGAGCGCCGACACCCCGGCGACCGCGGTGCCCAGGTAGCGCAGCGGGTCGCCGATGCCCGGCGGCTCCACCTTGATACCGCGGGCACCCTGCTCACAGAGCAGCGTCACGCCGAGGGCGGCGGTCACCACCGTCGACAGTTCGATCACCGTGATGCCGGAGAGGGGCAACGTGTCGGGCTTGCTGGCCATTCTCAGGGTCCTTCCTGGGGGTCAGTGTTCGGCGGGCAACGCTTGCGGCTTAGCGGCCGGTGTCTGTGCCGCCCAGCAGCGGCTTCAGGTTCGGCGGCCGGTAGCCCGGATCGGCCTCCCAGCGAGCGCGCACCGACGGGTGCAGCCGCGTTGGCCGACCGGGGCGCTCCAGGCGCCGCGGCTCCGCCCTGCGCAGGCGGTAGATGTGCCGCCGCGAGTCGTGGATTCTTGCGGTGGGAGAGAGACGCAGACCCTCGCGCAGGTGAGGCTCGAAGCGCAGGCCGGCCGCGTCGGCCTCTGCCATCATCCAGGCCAGCGGCTCATCGGCGGCGACGGGGTCGCCGGCGTCCGTGCCCCGGATACCGCCGCCCACATCGCCGTGGGAACCGGCAAACCAGGCCTGGTCGAGGTCGAGACCCGCCCGCGGCTCCCACAGCGTGGGCTCGAAGTCTTCCCGACGCTCGTCGATGGCGAGCGCATGGCGGGCGATGGCGACGTTGCCGCCGAGCTTGGTGTCGTAGAACTCGTCGTTCTTGTCGAACAGGCCGAGCACGGAAAACGGGATACCCAGGGCACCCACGGTGTCGAAGGCACCCACGAAGTGCACGCGCCGCGAGCGGTGGCTGTGCTGCCGGCGGAAAGCGACCGACGCCTTGCCGGAGGGCTTGTAGGCATCGCCCGTGCGCTTGTAGTGGGCGAAGGCCTCGACGATCCGGCTCGCGTCCGGGCGCTTGAGGATGCCGCAGTTGTTGATCAGACCGCAGAGGGCGCGCACCGTGTAGGCGCCGCGGCTGTAGCCGAACAGGTAGATGCGGCAGCCCGGCGTGTAGTTCTGCACGATGTAGCGGTAGCCATCCATGATGTTCTTGTGGATGCCGAGACCCGCCACGCCGCCGCGCACCCGGTCGTAGTAGGAGCCGACGCCCCAATCGTAGAACACGTGCTGCGCGCTGCCATCGGCAGCGACCGGCCGCACGGCGCGGGCGAGGCGGAGGATGTTCGTGGGCACATCGTCATCATCCTCCTCCGGGCGGTTCCAGGTACCGTCGGCACAGATGACCAGGTGCTTCGCCATGGCTACTCCCCGGCGGCGGTCACCGCCTACAATCGTTATCGTTATCGCCAGCCCGGAGCATGCCATGACCCGCCGCGTCGCCACAGCCCTCCTCGCCCTTCTCGCGCCCCTGGTCGCCGCGGGCGCCGAGCCACCCGGCTCCGCGCAGCGGGCGCAGGAACTGGTCGAAGAGCTCGGGCTGAAGCCCCTCAACCTCGAGGCGGGCCTGTTCACCGTGGAGCGCGTTTCCGACCTGCCGGTCACCGCGGGCGACGGAACCTCTCCGGCGAGCAACGCCATCTACCTGATGCTGACCCGTGACGTGCCGCAGAACTACATCCAGTGGCTGTACAGTGACGACTACCAGGTGCTGATCGAGGGCGGGCCCGCCGACTACTACCTGTTCTACCCGGACGGCAGCAGCGAGAAGATCACCATGGGCCGGGACGTGGCCGCCGGGGAACGACCGCTGGTGCCGGCCCCGGCCGGCAGCGCCAAGGCGATCGTCCTCGCGCCGGAGGCGGAGTACCTATTGGTTGGCTCAATCCTGTCGCCGGCCTGGAGCCCGGCCCGCGCGCGCATCGGTATCGACGAAGCGTTCGTGAAGCGCTACGCGGGCACCTCGGCGTGGGCGACGCCGGAGTTCCTGGCCTTCCTGGCAGGACCGAATACCGCCCACGTGGCCGGCGGCAGCGAGGCGGCCCTCGCCGTCACGGTGGCCGGCGACGGCCAGTTTCTCTGGCAGGGTATGCAGCTCACCGAGAAGCAGTTGCGAAACCAGCTGCGCAAGTTCAGCGCGGAGCGGCCGGACGCCCCCGTCTCCCTCGCCATCGACCCCGATGCGCCGCCGGAGG
>CAJWWA010000151.1 GCA_913048495.1 uncultured Halieaceae bacterium | reverse complement strand
CGCGGCGGGCGCTTTTCCGGGTCTCGCCGGCTCCGACCTGGCGCGCGAGGTGACCGTGGACACGCCCTACCGCTGGACCGAGGGCAGCTGGCAGCTCGGCAGCGGCTTCCGCCAGTTCCGGGAAAGCGACCAGCGCTTCCACGTGGTGGCCTACGATTACGGCGTCAAGCGCAACATCCTGCGCATGCTCGCCGACCGCGGCTGCCGCCTGACCGTGGTGCCGGCCGAGACGCCGGCGGCGGAGGTGCTCGCCCTCGAGCCGGACGGCATCTTCCTCTCCAACGGCCCCGGCGACCCGGAGCCCTGCGACTACGCCATCGCCGCCATCCGCGAGCTGCTGGAAACGGAGATCCCGGTCTTCGGAATCTGCCTCGGCCACCAGCTGCTGGCCCTGGCCAGCGGCGGGCGCACCGTGAAGATGAAGTTCGGCCATCACGGCGCCAACCACCCGGTGCAGGACCTCGACGACGGCACGGTGCTGATCACCAGCCAGAACCACGGCTTTGCGGTCGACGACACGGCGCTGCCGGACTGCCTGCGGGTCACGCACCGTTCGCTCTTCGACGGCTCGCTGCAGGGCATCCATCGCACCGACAGGCCGGCGTTCAGCTTCCAGGGCCACCCGGAGGCGAGCCCGGGGCCGCACGACGCTGCGCCGCTCTTCGACCATTTCATCGAGCTCATGGCCGCGCGCGGCGCGGGGAACTGACGCCATGCCGAAACGTACGGACATCCAAAGCATTCTCATCCTCGGCGCCGGCCCCATCGTCATCGGCCAGGCCTGCGAGTTCGACTACTCCGGCGCGCAGGCCTGCAAGGCGCTGCGCGAGGAGGGCTTCCGGGTCATCCTGGTGAACTCGAACCCGGCCACGATCATGACCGACCCGGCCATGGCCGACGCCACCTACATCGAGCCCATCGAGTGGCAGACCGTGGAGCGGATCATCGAAGCCGAGAAGCCCGATGCGCTGCTGCCGACCATGGGCGGCCAGACCGCCCTCAACTGCGCGCTCGACCTCGCCCGGGAGGGCGTCCTCGAGGCGCACGGGGTGGAGATGATCGGCGCTACCAAGGAGGCCATCGACAAGGCCGAGGACCGGGAGCTCTTCGACAAGGCCATGCGGCGCATCGGCCTCGAGACCCCGCGCGCCCAGACCGCGCACAACCTCGAGCAGGCCTATGCCGTGCTCGAGGACATCGGCTTCCCGTGCATCATCCGCCCGTCTTTCACCATGGGCGGCTCCGGCGGGGGCATCGCCTACAACCGCGACGAGTTCGAGGAGATCTGCAACCGCGGCCTCGACCTCTCGCCCACCAACGAGCTGCTCATCGACGAGTCGCTCATCGGCTGGAAAGAGTTCGAGATGGAGGTCGTCCGCGACCGCAACGACAACTGCATCATCGTCTGCTCCATCGAGAACTTCGACGCCATGGGCGTGCACACCGGGGACTCCATCACCGTGGCGCCGGCGCAGACGCTCACGGACCGGGAGTACCAGATCATGCGCAACGCCTCCCTGGCGGTGCTGCGCGAGATCGGCGTGGAGACCGGCGGCTCGAACGTCCAGTTCGGTCTTGACCCGAAGACCGGGCGCATGGTGGTCATCGAGATGAACCCGCGGGTGTCCCGCTCCTCGGCGCTGGCCTCCAAGGCCACCGGCTTCCCCATCGCCAAGGTGGCCGCCAAGCTGGCCGTGGGCTACACCCTCGACGAGCTGCAGAACGAGATCACCGGCGGCGCGACGCCCGCCTCCTTCGAGCCGTCCATCGATTACGTGGTCACCAAGATCCCCCGCTTCGCCTTCGAGAAGTTCAACGCCGCCGACCCGCGGCTGACCACGCAGATGAAGTCCGTCGGTGAGGTCATGGCCATGGGCCGGACCTTCCAGGAGTCCGTGCAGAAGGCGCTCCGCGGCCTCGAGGTCGGCTCCGTCGGCTTCGAGCACCGCATCGACGTGGACAACCCGGACCTGCGCGACGAACTCATCGGCGAACTCACCAACCCGGGGCCGGACCGGATCTGGTACCTCGCCGAAGCTTTCCGCGCGGGCATGGACGTGGACGAGGTCTACGGCTACTCGGGCGTGGACCCGTGGTTCCTGGTGCAGATCGAGGACATCGTCAGGACCGAGAACGGCCTCAAGACCGAGGCGCTGCGCGACCTCGATGCCGCGCGGCTGTTCGAGCTCAAGCGCAAGGGATTCTCCGATGCCCGCCTCGCGGTGCTGCTCGGCGTCAGCGAGGCGGAGGTGCGCAACCACCGCCACGAGCAGGGGATCCGGCCCGTCTACAAGCGGGTCGACACCTGCGCCGCGGAGTTCGCCACGGCTACCGCCTACCTCTACTCGACCTACGAGGAGGAGTGCGAGGCGGCGCCTTCGGAGCGGCCGAAGATCCTCGTTCTGGGCGGCGGTCCGAACCGCATCGGCCAGGGCATCGAGTTCGACTACTGCTGCGTGCACGCGGTGCTCGCCATGCGCGAGGACGGCTACGAGACGATCATGGTCAACTGCAACCCGGAGACCGTGTCCACGGACTACGACACCTCGGACCGGCTCTACTTCGAACCGGTGACCCTCGAGGACGTGCTCGAGATCGTCGAGCTCGAGCGGCCGGCGGGGGTGATCGTGCAGTTCGGCGGCCAGACGCCGCTCAAGCTGGCCCGCGCCCTCGAGGCGGCGGGCGTGCCGATCATCGGTACCACGCCGGATGCCATCGACCGCGCGGAGGACCGCGAGCGCTTCCAGCAGATGATCAACAAGCTCGGCCTCGCGCAGCCCGCGAACACCACTGTGCGCAGCGTCGATGCGGCGGTCGCCGCCGCGGAACGGATCGGCTACCCGCTGGTCGTGCGGCCCTCCTACGTGCTCGGCGGCCGGGCCATGGAGATCGTCTACCGCGAGGAGGACCTGCTGCGCTACATGAACGACGCGGTGTCCGTGTCCGATGACGCCCCGGTGCTGCTCGACAGCTTCCTCAGCGCGGCGATCGAGGTGGACATCGACGCGGTCTCCGACGGCGAGACCGTGGTCATCGGCGCGATCATGCAGCACATCGAGCAGGCCGGGGTGCATTCCGGCGACTCGGCCTGTTCGCTGCCGCCCTACAGCCTGCCGCCGGCGGTGCAGGACGAGATGCGCGAACAGGTGCGGCGCATGGCCCTCGAGCTCGGCGTGCGCGGCTTGATGAATGTTCAGCTGGCGTGGCAGGATGATGGAGTCTACGTGATCGAGGTGAATCCGCGCGCGTCGCGGACCGTGCCTTTCGTCTCCAAGTGCATCGGCGTGTCCCTGGCCAAGGTAGCAGCGCGCTGCATGGCGGGCACCTCGCTCGCCGAGCAGGGATTCACGGAGGAGATCGTGCCGCCGTTCTTCAGCGTGAAGGAGGCGGTGATGCCGTTCAACAAGTTCCCGGGCGTCGACCCGATCCTCGGTCCGGAGATGAAATCCACCGGCGAGGTCATGGGCACGGGCGAGACCTTCGCCGGCGCCTTTGCCAAGGCGCAGCTTGCCGCCGGCGATCCGCCGCCCCGCCAGGGCACGCTGCTGGTCAGCGTCCGCGACGTCGACAAGCCCGGGGCCGTGGAAGTGGCCCGGCAGATGGCGGAGCTCGGCTTCGACCTCGTCGCCACCGGCGGCACGGCGCGGGCCCTGGAGGCGGCGGGCCTGACGGTGCGCCGGGTCAACAAGGTCATGGAAGGCCGGCCGCACATCGTCGACATGATCAAGAACGACGAGGCGGACATCATCATCAACACGACCGAGGGGCGGCGGGCCATCGCCGACTCGGCACCGATCCGGGCCAGCGCCGAGGCGCACCGGGTCTTCTACACGACGACGCTGGCCGCGGCCGAGGCGGTCTGCCTGGCGCTGAAGCAGGGGAGCGACAAGGCCGTCAGGCGGCTGCAGGACCTCCACGGGAGCATGCACCGATGAACAAGGTACCGATGACCGTCCAGGGCGAGGCGGCGCTGCGCAAGGAGCTCGAGCATCTCAAGAAAACCGAGCGCCCGCGCATCACGCAGGCCATCGCGGAGGCGCGGGAGCACGGTGACCTGAAGGAGAACGCCGAGTACCACGCGGCGCGGGAGCAGCAGAGCTTCGTCGAGGGGCGCATCATGGAGATCGAGGGCAAGCTGTCCCACGCCCAGGTCATCGATGTGACGAAGCTGCCGAAGAGCGGGAAGGTGCTCTTCGGCACCACCGTCGACCTCATCAACACCGAGACCGACGACACGGTCACCTACCGCATCGTCGGCGACGACGAGGCGGACGTTAAGCAGAACCTCATCTCCGTCAGCTCACCGATTGCCCGCGCCCTCATCGGCAAGGAGGAAGGCGAGGTGGTCGTGGTGAAGGCGCCGGGCGGGGATATCGAGTACGAGATCGACGAGGTCCGGCACGTCTGAGGACGGGGAGCGGGCGGGCTCGCCGGCCCGTGCGGCGTCAGAGCGTCCGCTGCAGGTTGGAGAGGCGCGGGTCCGCGTCGGGGTTCTTTCGGAGCAGCAGCAGGATATTGCCGATGGATTGCACGAGCCGTGCGCCGCTGGCTTCGCAGAGCGCTTCCGCGACAGCCGCGCGGCTTTCCCGATCGCCGGCCGCCACCTTGACCTTGACCAGTTCGTGGTCCGCCAGGGCCCGCTCCAGCTCCGCCAGTACCCCCTCGCTCACGCCGTTGCCCGCCACGGTGACCACGGGCTTCAGCTTGTGCCCGAGGGCCCGCCACTGGCGCAGCTGCTGCTTGGTGGGTTGGCTTTTTGTCATCGCTGAGGATTCCTGCCTTTCGGGCGGCGCAGTCTACCTGAGCCGCGCCGGGGACGGAATCGCCGGCAGCGCCCCGCTCGATGGCTAAGAAGCGCTCCTCCAGCAAGGCCTGGCTTCGCGAGCACCGCGACGACTCCTACGTGCAGCGTGCGCAGCGGGAGGGCTACCGCTCCCGCGCCTGCTACAAGCTGCTCGAGCTGCAGGAGCGCGATCGGCTGATCCGCCCGGGCATGACCGTGGTGGACCTCGGCAGCGCCCCCGGCGGCTGGTCCCAGGTCGCCGCGGAACTGACGGGCGACCGGGGACGCGTGGTGGCCTCCGACATCCTGCCCATGGACAGCCTTGCGGGGGTGACCTTTATCCAGGGAGATTTCACGGAAGACAGCGTATTTGACGCGATCTGTGCCGAACTGGAGGGCAAGGGCGCGGATGTGGTGCTTTCCGACATGGCTCCCAACATGAGTGGCCTGGCTGCCGTCGACCAGCCCCGGGCGATGCTGCTGGCGGAGTTGGCCCTGGACCTCGCGCTGCGCATGCTGCGTCCCGGGGGCGCTTTCGCCTGCAAGGTCTTCCAGGGCGAGGGCTTCGAGAGCCTGCTGGCCGATGCCCGCGCCGGCTTCGAGCGGGTGCAGAGCCGCAAGCCCGCTGCCTCGCGGCCCCGTTCCCGGGAGGTCTACCTCGTCGCCACCGGCGCCATTGAAAAGCGCCGCCGGCGCCCCGACATCTAACGGTGAGAGACAATAGACCCCGCCGACCGTAGCAACTAAGGTTCACCCAGGCAGGGGCCACAAAACCGGAATTCAGGCGACCGGGCCCCGGAAACTGCGGGCTTGCGAAGCAGCCCCGGCAAAGCCTGCCAGCGACAACTGGGGGCAGTGCGCCCATACGCTATACTTGGCGGGAGAATCACGCGGCGCTGTTCGCCGCGCGGCGCCAGCGGCGCCGGCAAAGAGAGGTATCAGCATTGAACGACATGGCGAAGAATCTGCTCCTTTGGCTCGTGATCGCGGCGGTCCTGCTGTCGATCTTCAACAACTTCAACATGCAGAGTCCGACGGAGCGCCTGGTCTACTCGGAGTTTATCGAGGAAATCCAGCAGGACAGGGTCGAGAAGGTCGTCATCGACGGCCTGACCATCACCGGTACGCGGTTCGACGGCTCGCGCTTCGAGACAACGCGGCCGATGGTCGAGGACCCCAAGCTCATCGATGACCTGCTGACCCACGACGTCGAGGTCGAGGGTCGCGAGCCGGAGCAGCAGTCCGTCTGGACCCAGCTCCTGGTGGCCAGCTTCCCGATCCTGATCATCATCGCCGTGTTCATGTTCTTCATGCGCCAGATGCAGGGCGGCGCCGGCGGGCGCGGCGGCCCCATGAGTTTCGGCAAGAGCAAGGCGCGGCTCCTCGGCGAGGACCAGATCACCACCACCTTCGCTGATGTCGCCGGCTGCGACGAGGCCAAGGAAGATGTACAGGAGCTGGTCGAGTTCCTGCGCGACCCGAGCAAGTTCCAGAAGCTGGGCGGCCGCATCCCCCGCGGTGTGCTCATGGTCGGCCAGCCCGGTACCGGCAAGACGCTGCTGGCGAAGGCCATCGCCGGCGAGGCCAAGGTGCCGTTCTTCTCCATTTCCGGCTCGGACTTCGTCGAGATGTTCGTCGGTGTCGGCGCGTCCCGGGTGCGCGACATGTTCGAACAGGCGAAGAAGCAGTCGCCGTGCATCATCTTCATCGACGAGATCGACGCCGTCGGCCGGCACCGGGGCGCGGGCCTCGGCGGTGGCCACGACGAGCGGGAGCAGACCCTGAACCAGCTGCTGGTCGAGATGGATGGCTTCGAGGTGAACGACGGCGTCATCGTCATCGCTGCCACCAACCGCCCCGACGTCCTCGACCCGGCGCTCCTGCGCCCGGGGCGCTTCGACCGCCAGGTGGTGGTCGGGCTGCCTGACATCCGTGGCCGCGAGCAGATCCTCAAGGTGCACATGCGCAAGGTGCCCCTGTCGGAGGACGTCGATGCCTCGCGCATCGCCCGCGGCACGCCGGGCTTCTCCGGCGCCGACCTCGCCAACCTGGTCAACGAGGCCGCCCTGTTCGCGGCCCGGGCCGGCGTGCGCACCGTTGGCATGACCCAGTTCGAGCTCGCCAAGGACAAGATCATGATGGGCGCCGAGCGCAAGTCCATGGTGATGTCCGAGCACGAGAAGCGGAACACGGCCTACCACGAGGCGGGTCACGCCATCGTCGGCCGGCTCATGCCCGAGCACGACCCGGTGTACAAGGTCAGCATCATCCCCCGGGGCCGCGCCCTCGGCGTGACCATGTTCCTGCCCGAGGAGGACCGCTACAGCCACAGCCGGCGGCACATCATCAGCCAGATCTGCAGTCTCTTCGGCGGCCGCATCGCCGAGGAGATGACGCTCGGCAAGGATGGCATCACCACCGGTGCCTCGAACGATATCCAGCGGGCCACGGAACTCGCCCGGAACATGGTCACCAAGTGGGGCCTGTCCGAGAAGATGGGACCGCTCATGTACGACGAGGGCGGCGACGAGCCTTTCCTCGGCCGCAGCGCGACCCAGCCGCACAACGCGATGTCCGACGAGACTGCCAAGCAGATCGACGCGGAAGTCCGCGCCATCGTCGACGAGTGCTACGCGACGGCGAAGCGGATTCTCGAGGAGCACATCGACAAGCTGCACGTCATGGCCGAGGCGCTGATGGTCTACGAGACCATCGACTCGGACCAGATCGACGACATCATGGCCGGCAGGCAGCCGCGCGAGCCGGAGGGCTGGGGCGGCAGCAGCGGCGGCCCGAGCGGGCCGAGCGCGGTCGGTGACGACGACCGGGCTACCGGCGACGACAAGCCGGCCAGCCCCATCGGCGGCCCCGCCAGCGAGCACTGACCGCGGCCCTCGCGGGCCCGGGCGGCTGACGCAGTGACTACGGCCCCCGTGCTCCGGGGCGGGGGACGCGCCCTGTCCCTCGATCGTCCCCGCGTCATGGGGGTGCTCAACGTCACCCCCGATTCCTTCTCCGACGGCGGCCAGCTCTACCGGGCGGGCCGCGCAGACCTGGACGCCATCCTCCACCGTGCCGACGCCATGGTCGCAGCCGGGGCGAGCCTGCTCGACATCGGCGGTGAATCCACCCGTCCGGGGGCGGAACCGGTTGCGGAAAGCGAGGAACTCGCCCGGGTCGTGCCCGTGGTGGAGGCCCTGGCCGGTCGCGTCGATGCCATGCTCTCCGTCGACAGCAGTACCCCGGCGGTTATGCGCGCCGCTGCGG
>CAJWWA010000150.1 GCA_913048495.1 uncultured Halieaceae bacterium | reverse complement strand
CCCGCTGCTGGACGGTGTCCTGGTGCTGCATCGCGGCGCGATTGTCTTCGAGGCCTACCCGCACATGGAGCCCTGGCAGCGACACTTCGCCTGGTCCGTGAGCAAGGTGATCACCGCCACCACGCTGGCGATGCTGGCGGGCGCAGGAAGGGTGGCCATGGACGCCCCGGTCGAGCGGTACCTGCCCTGGCTTTCAGGAACGGCCTGGGCCGGGACGCCGCTGCAGGCGGTTGCCGACATGGGGTCCGGCATCGACTGCCTGGACAGCGACGGCTACCAGGATCCCTCGACCTGCATCTACCGCCTGGAGGAATCCCTGGACATCACCGCGCCCACGGGGCGTGAAAGCAGTCTGCCTACCGTGCTTGCGGGCATGACGCGTCGCGGCCCGCCGGACGCGAGGAACGAGTACGTCTCGGCGAACACTGCCGTGCTCGGCCTCGTGATCGAGACCGTGGCGGGCAAGCCCTTTGCTGCGGTCGTTCGCGAGCAGCTCTGGGACCGCCTCGGTCCCGAGGCGGATGCCCTCATCGCCATCAGCGGGGACGGCTACCCCTACGTCGCGGGCGGCTTCTCGCTGCGGCTGCGGGACCTTGCGCGCTTTGGTGAAGCGTTCACCGCGACGGCGCGCCTCGGCATAGTCGATGACGCGCTGGTCGAGGCCATCCAGGACCGCGGTATCCCCCTGGAAGCAGCGGACCTCGATGACTTGCGCGAGGAGCTCGGTGACGACCTGCCCCGGCACTCGGCGTGGCAGTGGGATTACGTCTGGGAGGACGGCGCTTTCTTCAAGAGCGGGTACGACGGCCAGGGGCTGTACGTGGACCCGGCCCAGGAGCTGGTGATCGCGTGGTTCGGCACCGGGCTCGATTTCAGCGAGATCATCAACGACATGCTGCCGGTCGCCCGGCAGCTGGCAACTAGCGGGACCTGGCAGTCAGTAGAACCGCTGAAGCGATAGCCCCGGGCTACCCGCCGGCGCGAACCACCACGAGTTGCTGGACATCATCGAGCTCGGCATTGGTCAGGCAGTCCTTTTCCGTCGGGTCGCGGTCACAGGCCCGCTTGGCGCGGGGGCGAACGTACCAGTCGACAACCGCCTTGCGAAGCGTGGCCTCATCTGTTGCGGTGCTGACGTGGCCGGGAATCGGCAGGTTTATGCGCAGCAGGCTCGGATTACCGAAGGGCGAGGCCGCTGCCAGTTCATCGGCGAGCTGCGCCAGGGTGGGGTTGCCGGCGAGAAGCGCCATATCGATAGCCGACGGCGCCTTGAATACGGTCTTCGGCGCGGCGAAGAGTTCCAGCGGCGTTGCCGCGCCGCCGGCTGCCGGGGCGCGCAGTCCGGCGGCGGGCGCCTCACGGTCGGGCTGCATCGCGCTGTGGATTAACCGGCGCAGCCGCAGCACGTCATCCTGAAAGGCCCGGAGCTCCGTCTCGGTTTTTCCGGTCAGCTTGTTGTAGTCCTTGTACTCGGCGAGGATCGTCTCTATCTCGTCATCGAGATTGGTCAGCTGCCAGTAGTAGTCCGAGATCACCTCGAACTCGTCTTCCGTCTGCATCCAGGTATCGGTGCCGCGCCACTCCGGCATCTGCGAGTACGGTGTCAGGCGCAGGTACTGAAACTGGGGCGACTCCTCGGCCTCGCCTGCCAGCGATTTCAGTTTTTCCAGCAGCGCATCCTTGCTCATGGCGATCTCACCGCCGCTGCCGCCCACCTGCAGGTTGTGCACGGTAAGCGACGTGTTGGCGAGCGTTTCCGCATGGGCCGCGGCCGCTTTCGCTTCCGCCCTGACCGCACCATAGGTGCCCTGGATTGCCGTCTTCACCTTCTGCGACTGGCTGGAGCTCGTGCTGCGGAACGAGATCGTCGCATAGAGACGTGCGCCGCTGGTGATCGCCGAGACATAGGCGTCTCCGCAGTAGGCGCGAAACGCTGCAGCATCGTCCATCATTGCACTTGCCCAGGGTTGCAACGTGAGGCGGCTCGCCTCGTCGCCGCGTGCCGCGGTCGTCTTGGCTTCAAGCGATGGATACGCGAGGCGGGCTTCATCGGCGGGTCCGAGCGGGCCGGCGAAAAGCACACCATTTTCAACGGTGGCGTCGAGCAGGAAAGTGGTCGATTGTGCAGACACGCGCGACGACTTGGCGAACGAGGCGGCGGCACTACCCTTGGCAAACATGGTCTTCACTGCGACGGACGCGCTGACATTCAGCGACTTCATCACCTCGGAGGTGTCGGTTACCTCGCTAAGGCTCGCCCGGGCAACCTGCCCGGACGCGCGCACCGGCGTCATGCTGATGCAGCGATTCGGCACGATACGCCCCTTGCGGCTGTCCCAGCCGAAGCCGAGCTCGACGCCTTCCTCTGGTGCCGGTTCCCAGTAATCCGGCGCACCCAGCACCGCACGGCTGTGCGTGGCCTCTGCCTCGTCCGGCTGGTCGCCCGGGTCGCCCATCGACGGCGGTGACGCATCGTTCGTGCAGCCGGTCAGCCCGGCAAGCACCAGGAGGACGAACGGACGGATTCGTGGCAGGGCGGGCTTGGGCAGGTTCGTCATGGTCTGAACTCCGAGTGGTCGGTGGTGCCGCTGCCGTGGAGTCGCTCCGTAGGCCGGTCACTTTGCGCCGCCGTCTTTCGACGGGTTTGCCTTTGTCGTTACCCGGAAAACAAACCGAGGCACGCCTAAACGTAGCCCAACCCCGCGCGGAGTCAATCTTGCCCGGTAAATCGCGCCGCGGCGAAGTTAGGAGCGCCGCCTGTTCTGCTGGAGCACGCGCTGTCAGCGGTTCTGGTAGCGGTTCAGGTCGAAGAGGCCGGCTTCCGCCGGGAAGCTGGCGCGGTAGCTTGCGTTGATATCGTCGCTGAGCATCCCATTGGGAACGTTTCCGGAAATGACTTCAAGTGCGGCGGTACGGCAACGCACGGCGTAATACTGCCGCGCTCAAACGCCTGAGCGCAGCCACGCGTGCAGCGCGCGGCTGCTGCTGCGAGCGCCCGCGAGCAGCGCAGTCACCTCCGCGGCGTAGATGGTAACCGGGCCGAAGTAGTCCACCTCCGGCCCCGCAGCCTGAAAATGAAAGCCGTGGCGGCTCAGCAGCCGGTGCAGCGGGCGCTCCATCGCGGCATACCAGTGCGTTATGCCGTTTTCGACGCTGTAGCGGTACATCTCCCGGTAGATGCCGAGCACCACGGAACCCATGTGGCCGCCGCCGGGCGGACACCGGTAGCCGCGGTTGAGCACCAGCCGGGAAACCTCGGCGCTGCACTCAGCGGGCGGCAGCCTGGCGCTGTCAAAGACGCTGGCGTGCTGCTGAAACGGAAATCCGCGCCCGGCGACGGGCAGCACCAGCCGAGCCGCGGCCGCCACGCTGCCACACTGGTCGAATGCGGCAAAGTGCACCGCGTGCCCGTCATAGGCATCGCTCTCGAGCGCGTCGGGGTAATCCGCGCAGTCCAGGTACCGGCGCTCCTGGCAGTAGACCTGATAGCGCAGACCAAAGACGGCCTCGAGGTCCGCAGGCGTCGTCACAGGGCCCGTACGCAGCCAGGTTTCGGTGGGTATGGCGGAAAGCTGTGTCACGAGTTGCTGGCCTCTACTGCGGTTATGCTGAACTAGGCTGTCCTGCGAGCACTGCTCAAACGACTCAGGGCTGCTACGAGCCCTGCATCGTGCGATGGCGAAACTGTGACAGAGTATACATTTTTACCCGAACGGGGTACTCCCAGTGGCCAAAATGGGCGCGTTTCTTGCTTTACAAAGGGCCTGTCAGTAAAAAGTGACAGCCGCTCGGTCCCAATGGGGGGTGTGAGGTCTATACCCTGTAAACCCTGCCGGTCTGCGAAGATGATCGTCTACCTGAGCCGACTGGGGCTGCAGGGTGACTTTGAGATCAACGAGGGCGAGTTTCCCGGGAGGGCCGCTGGCATGACAGAACACGATGGATCCAAGGACTTCGAGTTCATAGAGACAGCACAGGCGCTTTCAGAAAGCTATGGTGAACCGCTGGAGATTGCAAAAGCGATCATGCTGGACAGCCTGGACGACTATCACACCGCTTTCATCAACGCCTCGCCCTTCTGTTGCATTGCCACCGCCGATGGTAACGGGCAACCCACCATCTCACCCAAGGGGGACGCGCCCGGCTTCGTCAGAGTAGTCGACCCCAACACGCTGCTGATACCGGACCGCATGGGAAACAACAAACTCGAGTCGTTTCACAACCTGATTGAGAATCCGCGACTGGGTCTGATTTTCTTTGTGCCCGGGCACAGGGAAACACTCAGGGTATCGGGTACGGCTCGTCTGCTGAAAAGCAGCGAGCAGTGGGCCTACAGTGAGGTCAATGGCCGTCACCTCGATGTCGGCCTCCTGGTCACCGTAACAAAGAGCTACTTCCACTGTGGCAAGGCGGTGATCAGGTCAAAGCTTTGGACAGAGGAATACCAGCCGAAGGAAAAGATCATGCCCTCCTTTGGCAAGATTATCGGTGAGCAGTCAAAGTCCGGTGAGCAGGAGTCAGTGATGGAGCAGGTCGTTGAACAGGCCTATCAGGACGAACTCTACTGAATTGGCGGCCGGCCGGCGGTCCGGGAGTGCTTTTGCAGATGCCGCCGGGCGGTAGCGTCTGCAACTACCCGGCTCGGTAACCGGCAAGAGTCACGCGTCAGCTGCCTGCTCCAGCGGCGCGTTATAAGAGGGCTTCCTGCAGACCGTCCGCTTCCGATTCCACGTTCCCGGCCAGATTAAAGCAGAATCGATCCGAAGCAGATCGAACCTCTAACTTGATGGCGAAATCATGCTTTGATTGGTCGCGTGGCAACTGGCTGATATTCTTCAGTTGCAGCTGTCTACTTTGAGCTATTTGTTTGCCGTGGCACGGTTTGTACTCCTCTTTCTCCTCTTTCCGACTGCGCTTAGTCTGGCTCAGGCGCACCGTCCTGCCCAATTCATTGATAATGGCAAGGAGTTCATTGGAAGAATCCACGTCCCAAAGAGAATGCCCGCAGAGCGCGTAGTCGTGCTTGCTTCCGGCAGGGTAGACGCCTCCGGGAGAATAAGGGGGATGTCTGTCCTTAGATCCAAAGAGGACACGGTCAGTAAGTTTCAAGAAAGCGTTAAATCGGCCTCGACGTTCCTGCGATTAAGCCCCGCTATCGTGGATTCGGAAGCACGCGAAGTATGGTTTAGCTTCTCAGTCGTGTTTGAGGCGGTGGCCGATACAGTTGAAGTTTCTGTCTATCCTTACCTGAGCGTGAATGAAGAGAAACCCAACGCGGAGTTCTCAAGCCCACAACGCGTATTGGATGAATACTTTCCTTCAGCGTGTCGAGCCGAGGGCGTAATCTGGACCTCAACTCTCATTAGCGACAAAGGCCTACCGTCCAATCCTGAGATAAGTGGAGGAGGTGCACGCTGCCAGCAGTACCTCGAAGAGCATTTGTTGAATTCAGAGTATCTACCCGCGATGCTTGAGGGCGTCTTTGTTGAAGCCAGCTACTTGGAGATCTGGTACTAGACTGGACACGAGTGTCGTCTTGGTGTTGATATGCCTTGGAGTAGAGAGGTTGCTCGCTACCGATGGCTGCAGATGGGCGAAAAGAGCCTCTAACGCGCCGCGGATTGACGTCCGCTTCCCCATGGGAGCGGACTTTCTTTAGCGATTCTGGTAACGGTTCAGGTCGAAAAGGCCGGCTTCCGCCGGGAAGCTGGCGCGGTAGCTTGCGTTGATGTCGTCGCTGAGCTTCCAGAACCACGGGGCGGTGCGGCGCACGCCGTAGCGCGCGACCAGGGCGGTGTAGTCCTCGTCGCTCTCCAGGGCCCGCAGCGCATCGGCGAAGCGGCCCAGCTCCTGCTCGGCAACCTGGAAGAACTGGTTCGGGTAGGCGCCCACGAAACCCCGGGCCACGGTCAGCGTGTCCTCCTCGGGCAGGCGACGGTCTTCTTCCTGGAACAGCTGGGCGTTGTTACTGAAGGCCTGGTTGTGGACCAGGGAGTAGTACTCGCGCTCGCCGCGGCGGCCGAGCACCTGCAGGAAGGAGACCTCGGGGAGGTAGCTGAAGCTCGCGTCCGCGCCGGCCATCAGGCCGGCGAGCTCCTGGCGCTGGACCGCGTAACGTGCATTGGCGGCCGTGGGGATGTGCGCCTTCAGCCGCTGCATGAGCTCCGTGCGCGGGTCGTCCGTGCGGTACTCGATGGCCGACGGGCGCTCGTAGCGGGCATTGGCCGGTGACATCAGGTAGTCGGTGACATGGTCGCGCGCGCCCCGGTACCAGTAGTTGCGCACGCCGGCGCGCGCCGTCTCCGGCAGCAGCAGGAGAAAGCCCTGCTCGCCCTCCATGCGCAGGAAATCCATGTACATCCGGCTCTCCAGCTGGTGGCCGACGGCGCCGTAGACATCGAAGCCGGCGACGAGCAGGTAGTGGATGCGCTCGAGCAGCGAGTAGTCGATGATCCACATTGTCTTCGGCAGCTGACCGAGAAAGCCCTTGGCGACCGTGGCGCTGTCGAAGTGGCGGAACACCGTGAGCGCGGCGTTGTCGTTGCGCTCGGGGCCGCCGTCCCAGATCAGGTCGAGGTCGAGGCGCAGAGAGTCCTGCTCGATGACGCGGGCGATGGCCTCCGCCTGGGCCTCGAGGTAGCGGCGCTGGCTCTTGGCATAGCTGCGCCACTGCAGCAGCGTGACTACCAGGCTGCCCTTCGGCTGCGGCAGGCGCATCTCGTGGGCGTGCTCGGCCAGGAAGCGTGCGCTCTGCTCCGGGTCGAAGGCGTTCGGCTCGGCAAAGGCGACCCAGAAGTGGTCGTCGATGACATTGAGCGCCACCTGGCCGCGACAGACCGGGCCCTTGATGTAGGCCATGATGGTGAACTGGGCTTCGTCGAGCATGAAGCGGTAGCGCGCATCGACCGGCAGCTGCTCGAAGGCGATGAAGGGGTTCGCAGCGTCATCGCCGTTGTAGCCCGGCAGGGTTTCCACCGCGTAGTCGGGGGCGAGGAACAGTTCCCGCCAGCGCGCCATGCGCCTGGCATTCAGCGCGTAGGGCATGTGCCGCTTGGCCAGCGGCGTGAGGTACCGCGGCTGCAGGCGGTAGTAGAAGCGCTCCGCGCCCGGGTCGTCGTAGGGACGGCGCGTGGCGATCAGCGCGATCGGCTCCCCGGGTGGCGTGGTCGAGCGCACGAGGCTGTACCAGGTGCGCTCGCCGTCGAGCTCATCGAAATAGAGGCTGCCGATGAACAGGTGCTCGAAAATGTAGCGGCTCATGAGCCGCTCGCGGTTGCTGCTGCCGTTCAGGAAGCGCTCCCAGCGCTCGATGGTCTGCCGTTCCTCTGCCGGGACCGGCGCAGCGGGCACTCCGGGAGCCCCGGCCTCGATCCAGTCCGTGAGAACCTGCTGCCGCCCGGCATCGAGGCCCGGGAAGCCGTAGGGCATGCCCTGGTAGGGCCGGTCGCTGCGGTAGTCATCGAACTGGTCGGCCTTGCTGCAGGCCTGGTTCCGGTCGAGGCTGAAATCGAAGTCGTCGGCGAGGGGTCCCTTCGCTGGCAGGGGATGCTCGGCCTTGAGGGCGAGCATGCGGTAGAGAAGGCCGTCCCGTGGCTCGTAGGGATCGATCACGGAAAAGAACCCCCGGTCGCGCCAGCCGTCGAGGCTGTGCGCGTCCTCGTACAGGCGGGTCAGCTCGGCCGGCAGCAGGCGCGTGCCGTCGTAAACCTTTTTCTTGTTCGCCCCGCGCGCGAGGCCCGCCCAGGCATCCATCTTCAGCTGGCAGGGGGCGTCGTAGCAGCCGTGACAGGCCATGCACCTGGTTTCCAGAATCGGCCTGATGTCGCGCTGATAGTCGAAACTCTGGTGCGTCGCCACCACCGGTTCGGCGTGCGGGTAGGTCTGAACGGCGCTGCAGGCGATAACCAGGACGGTCAGCAGCAGGGTAACGGATGCGATGCGCCAGGTCGCACGGCGGGACAGTAGTTGCATGGAATCCTTCCTCGGAGGCAGGCGACAGGGCGGGGCGGTTGCCCATCTTGCATCAGGCAGGATGTTTTATGCCAGGCATTGTGA
>CAJWWA010000149.1 GCA_913048495.1 uncultured Halieaceae bacterium | reverse complement strand
CCAGCTGCGGCACCACTGCCGCGGCGTGCTCTCCGAGCTTGCGCAACGCGCCAGCGGCAGCTGTGCGAGCCAGGCGCGCACGTCCGCGTGCCCGTCTTCGCCGATCCATGCCTGGTCGCGAACCCGAACCACTGCCGCGCCTCAGCCGCCCGCGCCGAAGACGCCGGTGGACAGGTAGCGGTCGCCGCGGTCGCAGATGATGGCGACGATGGTGGCGTTCTCCACCTCCGCCGACAGGCGCAGCGCACCGGCCACCGAGCCCCCGGCGGAGACGCCGCAGAAAATACCCTCCTCGGCGGCGAGGCGGCGCATGGTCTCCTCGGACTCCTCCTGGGAGATGTCCATGACCCGGTCGACCCGGGCGGGCTCGAAGATCTTCGGCAGATAGGCGGCCGGCCAGCGGCGGATCCCGGGTATGCTGGCACCCTCCGTGGGCTGCAGGCCGACAATCTGGACGGCCGGATTCTGCGCCTTGAGGTAGGCCGAGCAGCCCATGATGGTGCCGGTCGTGCCCATGGAGCTCACCAGGTGGGTGATCTCGCCGGCCGTCTGCTGCCAGAGTTCCGGGCCGGTGCCGCGGTAATGAGCCAGCGGATTGTCGGGGTTGGAGAACTGGTTCAGCTGCCGGCCGCGGCCCTCCTGCTCCATGGCCTCGGCGAGATCGCGGGCGCCCTCCATGCCGGCCTCGGCACTGACCTCCACCAGCTCGGCGCCGTAGGCGCGCATGGCGAGCTTGCGCTCGCTGCTGGCGCTCTCGGGCATGATCAGCACCATGCGATAGCCGCGGATCGCCGCCGCCATGGCCAGCGCGATCCCCGTGTTGCCGCTGGTGGCCTCGACCAGCGTGTCGCCCGGGCGGATGTCACCGCGGCGCTCCGCCTCGACGATCATGGACAGCGCCGGCCGGTCCTTCACGGAGCCGGCGGGGTTGTTGCCCTCGAGCTTGGCCAGCAGCGTGTTGCTGGTGCTGCCCGGCATACGCTGCAGGCGGACCAGCGGTGTGTTGCCGATGCAGCTCTCGATGGTGGGGTAGTCGGGCATGGCATTCCCTTCCCGTGACAGGCCGCAGAGTATAGTAGGAGCGGCGCCCCCGCCGCGACCCGGCGCCGCGGACGCCGCCGGGCCCCGCGCTCAGCCGTCCTGCCGCTCCCGGCGGCGCAGGAACAGCTGCCGGCTGCGCAGCGGGCGTTCGCCGAGCAGTTCTCCGAGGGCGCTGCGCAGCACCCCCTTGGCCGCCTTCCCGGCACTGCCGGTGAAATCGCCGGCCGCTGCGCGCAGCAGGTCGGCGCCAGCGAAGGCCGTGCCCCCGGCCCCGGGGCGCTGCGCGCAGAGGCCCACCCCCGGCTCGAACTGGTAGCGGCTCGCCGCCGCCACCGGCACCCCGGCGCGGGCGTCGCGGTCGAAGGCAAAGGCGTAGCCAAGCGCCGCCAGGAGTTCACACTCGAAGCGCCGGAGCGCCGGCTCGATGGCCTCGCCGTCGGCCAGCGCGCCGAGCACCGTCGCGTAGCTCGCGAAGATCCCGGGCTGCGGGTCGTCCCGGTGCAGCAGGCGCACGAGCAGTTCGTTCACATAGAGACCGGAGAGCAGCGCATCGCCTCGCAGCGGTGTAAGGCCGCCCCCCGTTTCGACGCCGGCCAGGGTCTTCAGTTCCCCGCGGCCGGCGAGGCCGACCAGGAGCGGCGAGAAGGGCTGCAGCAGGGCCCCGGGGCTGCCGCCCCGGCTGCGCCGGCGCAGGCCGCGGGCCACCGCACCCACGCGCCCGTGCTCCGCGGTGAGGAGCTCGAGCAGCTGGCTGCTCTCCCGGTAGGGGCGCCGGTGCAGAAGATAGGCCGGCTGCAGGGCTTCGCGCACTAGCGCTCGTCGTAGCCGAGGCTCTTCAGCGCGCGCTCGTCGTCGGACCAGCCGGCGCGAACCTTGACCCAGAGGCGCAGCATGACCTTCTGGTCGAAGAGGCGCTCCATGTCCTTGCGCGCCTCCGTGCCGATGGCGCGCAGCCGCGACCCGCCCTCGCCGATGACGATGCGCTTCTGACCGCGGCGCTCCACCAGGATCAACGCGCTGATGTGCAGCACACCCCGGTCCTCGGCAAACTCCTCGATCTCCACGGCGGTGGCATAGGGCAGCTCGTCGCCGAGCTGGCGGGTGATCTTTTCGCGGACGATCTCCGCGGCGAGGAAGCGCTCCGTCCGGTCCGTGACCTGGTCTTCCGGGAAAAAGAAATCGCCGGCGGGCAGCAGCTTCAGCACCTCGGCGTCGAGCTCGTCCAGGTTGTGCTCGCGCAGCGCCGACAGGGGCACGATGGCAGCGAAGTCGGCACGCTGGCTCAATGCCTCGAGGTGGGGCAGGAGCACTCGCTTGTCGGCGAGCAGGTCGACCTTGTTCACGGCGAGGATCACCGGCGCGCCGCTGGCCTGGACCTGCTCGAGCACACGCTCGTCCTCGTCGGTCCACGCCGTGCGATCCACCACCATGATGATCACGTCCACGTCGGCGAGCACGGACCGGGCGGCGCGGTTCATGACCCGGTTGATCGCCCGCTCGCCGCCCTTGTGCATCCCCGGCGTATCGACGTAGACCGCCTGCCAGCCGGCCTCGCTGCGGATACCGAGGATCTGGTGCCGCGTCGTCTGCGGCTTGCGCGAGGTGATGCTGAGCTTCTGCCCGACGAGGTAGTTGAGCAGCGTGGACTTGCCCGTGTTCGGGCGCCCCACCAGGGCGACGTAGCCGGCCCGGGTCCCTTCAGCCACGGTCCAGGGTCTCCAGTACGGCGCGGGCGGCGGCCTGCTCCGCCCGGCGGCGGCTGCTGCCGCTGCCCCGCGCCTCGCAGGTCGGGGCCTCGAGGCGGCAGGCCACCTCGAACTCGCGGGCGTGCTCGCTGCCCTCCACCGACACCAGCTCGTAGCTCGGCAGGGGCAGACCGCGGCCCTGCAGGTGCTCCTGGAGCCGCGTTTTCGGATCCTTGCTCGCCCCCGCACCGGCAAGCGCCGCGAGCTCCTCACCGAGGAGCCGGTCCACGAGCGCGGCGCAGGCCGACGGCCCGCCGTCCATGAGCACGGCGCCGACGACGGCCTCCAGGGCATCGGCGAGGATGGAGGCGCGGCGCCGTCCGCCGCTCTTGCGCTCCCCCGGACCGAGGCGCAGGTGGTCGCCGAGGCCGAGGCGCCGGGCCACGGCCGCGAGCGTGTCGCCGCGCACCAGGGCGGCGCGCATGCGCGATAGCTCGCC
The DNA here is from genome assembly GCA_913048495.1 of uncultured Halieaceae bacterium. GTDB lineage: Bacteria > Pseudomonadota > Gammaproteobacteria > Pseudomonadales > Halieaceae > Pseudohaliea. The sequence continues at coordinate 4,919 of CAJWWA010000149.1, read as the reverse complement.
CTCGTCGGCGTCGGGGAACCGGTGGAAAAGGCGCTCGGCGACGTAGTGGTTCAGTGCCGAGTCGCCGAGAAACTCGAGGCGCTCGTTGTTGCGGCGCCCGACGCTGCGATGGGAGAGTGCGCGCTCGAGGAGCTCGCGGTCTTCGAAGCGGTAGTCGATCGCGCCCTCGAGGCGGTCAAGCTGCACCGGGGGCTCAGTCCGAGTAGCTGCGGCCGGCCTCGTACTTGAGGTCGTCGAACTTGATGACCGCGTCGATGCGCCAGGCCACCGGGACCCGCGCCTCGTAGCGCGCGTCGATCCAGGTCCGGCCCTCCTCGCGGAAGACCTCGATGTCTTTATAGTCGATGCCATAGATCTGGTTCGTGTTGAGCAGCGTGGCCAGCTTGCGGCGCACATCGGCGATCGTGTCCTCCTCGCGGTTGTATTCCTCCGCGACCTTGGTCACCACCTCCCGGACCTGCAGGTACTCGATGTAGGAGGGCGCCATGCGTAAACCGACCATGATGAAGAAGCCCACCATCATCGCGATGATGAGAATGGCCGGCAGGGATAGCCCCCGCTGCCTGTGAATCCGCCTGTGGTCGTGCCTGTGGATCGCCGCCATGCCAGTGCTCCGCTGTCGTCGCCCGTCTAGTACGGAACCTTATTCTATGACACCGACGCGGCTGAAGCTCGGGATACTGAACAGCGAGTCCCAGTGCATCCAGACCGCGAATGCCTTGCCGACTATATCCTGTTCACTCACCTGCCCCCAAACGCGGCTGTCGCTGGAATTGTCCCGGTTGTCCCCCATCATGAAATAGTGACCCGGGCGCACGGTGATCGAGAAGTCCCGGGCGGGCCGCGCGAGGTCCGCCTGTACCAGGTGGTTGCGGCCGCCGAAAGCGGCGAGGCTGACCCGCTGCCGCGAGCGGGTGCCGGGCACGACCGCCAGGGCCTCCTCGGGCACGAGTTCGCCGTTCACGTAAAGCCGCTTGTTGCGGTAGGTCACCTGGTCGCCGGGGACGCCGATGACCCGCTTGATGTAGTAGGTCTTGTTCATGTGCGGCGGGAAGAACACCATCACGTCGCCGCGCTCGGGTTCACCGAGATCGATCACCTTCGTGCGCAGCACCGGCAGGCGGATGCCGTAGGTGAACTTGTTGACCAGGATGTAGTCGCCCACCTCCAGCGTGGGAACCATGGACGACGAGGGAATCTGGAAAGGCTCGACCACGAAGGAGCGGAGCACGAAGACCACGAAGAGCACCGGGAAGAAGGACTTCGAGTACTCCACCACCACCGGCTCGGCGCCGGCCTCCTCGCCCCGCTTGCGCCGCGCCGGGGCGAGCACCAGCGCGTCGAACAGCCAGGCGCCGCCGGTGAAGGCGACGGCGAGGAGAAGGATCAGGGGGAAATCGATACTCATAGCGACCTCAGCTGTCCACCTGCAGTACCGCCAGGAAGGCGGACTGCGGTATCTCCACCCGGCCAACCTGCTTCATGCGCTTCTTGCCGGCTTTCTGTTTCTCCAGCAGCTTGCGCTTGCGGGTCACGTCCCCCCCGTAGCACTTGGCGGTCACGTTCTTGCGCAGTGCCTTCACGGTCTGCCGCGCCACGATCTTGCTGCCGACGGCGGCCTGGATGGCCACGTCGAACATCTGCCGGGGGATCAGTTCCTTCATCTTCTCGGTCAGCTGCCGCCCGCGGTGCTGCACCTGGTCGCGGTGCACGATGATCGCCAGCGCATCGACCCGCTCGCCGTTGATGAGCACGTCCAGGCGGGCGAGGCTCGCCGCCTCGAAGCGGTCGAACCCGTACTCCAGGGAGGCGTAGCCGCGGCTCACGCTCTTCAGCCGGTCGAAGAAGTCGAGCACCACTTCCGCCATGGGGATGTCGTAGGTCAGGGAGACCTGGCTGCCGAGGAACTGCATGTCCTTCTGCTCGCCACGTTTCTCGACACAGAGCGTGATCACGTTGCCCAGGTATTCCTGCGGTACCAGGATACTGCAGCGGGCGATGGGCTCGCGCATCTCCTCGATATCGCCGACGTCCGGCAGCGCCGAGGGATTGTCGACGTGAATGACCTCGCCGCTCTTTTTCACCACCTCGTAGATCACCGTCGGCGCCGTGGTGATCAGGTCCAGGTCGTACTCGCGCTCCAGCCGCTCCTGGATGATTTCCATGTGCAGCATGCCGAGGAAGCCGCAGCGGAAGCCGAAGCCGAGGGCATCGGAGGTTTCCGGTTCGTAGAACAGCGAGGCATCGTTCAGCGTGAGCTTGGCGAGGGCGTCGCGGAAGTCCTCGTAATCGTCCGTGGATACGGTGAAGATCCCCGCGTACACCTGCGGTTTGACCTTCTGGAAACCCGGCAGCGCCGGCACGTCCGCGTGCTGCGCGCTGACCAGCGTATCCCCCACCGGGGCGCCGGCGATGTCCTTGATGCCGGCGATGACGTAGCCCACCTCCCCGGCCTGGAGCCTGTCCGTCTCCCGGCGTTTCGGCGTGAAGATGCCGACACCGTCCACCTGGTGGATCTTGCCCGTGGACTTGGTCACGATCCGGTCGCGCTTGCGCAGCACACCCTGCTTGACCCGCACCAGCGACACCACGCCCAGGTAGTTGTCGAACCAGGAATCGATGATCAGCGCCTGCAGCGGCGCCTCCCGGTCGCCCGCGGGGGGCGGTATGTGGGCGACGAGGTACTCGAGGGCGTCCTCGATGCCGAGACCGGTCTTCGCGCTGACCAGGCAGGCCTCGCTGGCGTCGATGCCGATGATCTCCTCGATTTCCTTGCGCACCTTGTCCGGGTCCGCCTGCGGCAGGTCCATCTTGTTGAGCACCGGCAGCACCTCGAGGCCCTGCTCGATGGCGGTGTAGCAGTTGGCGACGGACTGCGCCTCCACGCCCTGCCCGGCATCCACTACCAGCAGCGCGCCCTCGCAGGCGTAGAGAGAGCGGGACACCTCGTAGGAGAAGTCCACGTGCCCCGGCGTGTCGATGAAATTGAGCTGGTACACCTGCCCGTCGCGGGCGGTGTAGTCGAGGGTGACGCTCTGCGCCTTGATGGTGATGCCGCGCTCGCGCTCGAGGTCCATGGAGTCGAGCACCTGCTCGGCCATCTCGCGGTCCGTGAGGCCGCCGCAGTGCTGGATGAAGCGATCCGCGAGCGTCGACTTGCCGTGGTCTATATGGGCAATGATCGAGAAATTGCGGATGTGTTCCAGGTCGCTCACTCAGCAGGGTCCGGCGCCGACGCGCATGAAAGGGCCCGCGACCCCCTGGGTCCCGTGCCGGCAATGGGTGGCGGCGCAGGGCGCCGCCGGCTCTAAGGGCGCGGATTGTACCCCAGCCCGCCGGCGCCTGCTATGCAGCGGCACCGGGGCAGCGCCTCGTGAACGCAGGTCCCGGCGGGTCGCTACTCGGGCAGGCGCAGGCCGATGAACAGCGGCGCACCGCGGCGGATGAGCCGCAGGGGCACGGAGCTGCCGGGCTGCTGGGCCTCCAGCGCCTCGCGCAGGCTGTCGAGGTCCTTGACCGGGGTCGAGCCCACGAGCGTGAGCACGTCGCCGACGAGGATACCCGCCTCGTCCGCCGGGGAGTCGGGGATCACGCTGCGCACGACAACGCCGCCGCTGATACCCCAGCGCTCGAGGGTTTCCGGCGCCGCGGTCTCGGCGGTGATGCCGATGCGCGCGCTGTCGCCGTCGCCGCCGGTCGAGGCGACCCGCGGGTCGTCGTCGGCATCGAGGCCGCCGACCTCGACCGCGAGGGTCTGGCGCCGGCCGTTGCGCACGATCACGGCGTCGACCTCGGCCCCCGGCCGGAGCAGACCGACCACGTGCGGCAGGTCGGCGGAAGTATCGATCGTCTCGCCGTCGAAGCGGATGATCACGTCACCGGGCTCGATGCCGGCGGCCTCTGCCGGGCTCCCGGGGGCCACCTGGGCCACGAGGGCGCCCATGGGCCGCTCGAGGTTGAAGGACTCGGCCAGGTTGCGATCCACATCCTGGATGGTAACCCCGAGCCAGCCCCGGGTGACGCGCCCCTCCGCCTTGAGCTGCTCGACGACGTTGCGCACGACGCTGACGGGAATGGCGAAGGACAAGCCGATGGAGCCGCCGCTGCGCGTGTAGATCTGCGAGTTCACCCCGACCACCTCGCCGTCGAGATTGAACAGCGGGCCGCCGGAATTGCCGGGATTGATAGCGACATCGGTCTGGATGAACGGTACGTAGTTCTCGTTGCGCTCGGTGGGCAGGCTGCGGCCCATGGCCGAGACGATGCCGGCAGTCACCGAGTAATCGAGACCGAACGGCGAACCAATGGCCAGCACCCACTCGCCCACGGCGAGGTCGTCGTCCTCGTCGAGGCGCAGCACGGGCAGGTCCTCGGCCTCGATGCGCAGCAGCGCAAGGTCCGAGCGCGGATCCGTGCCGATGACCTCCGCGTCGTACTCGCGGCGATCGATCAGGCGAACGACCACGCTGTCGGCGCCCTCGACCACGTGGTTGTTGGTGACGATGTAGCCATCCTCGGAGAGGACGAAGCCGGAGCCGAGGGACATGCGCTCGCGCGGCCCCGGCGGCTCACCGCGGAACTCGAAGAAGCGGCGCAGGTACTCCGGTATCTCCTCCGTGTCGAAGCCCGGGTGGCCGCCGCTGCGGCTCTCCACCAGGATCTTCACCACGGCGGGGGACTGCTGGGCCACGATCTCGCGGAAATCCGGGAGCTCGCGGGCCGAGGCCAGCGCGGGCAGAAGCAGAAAGGCGAACAGCAACAGCGACCGGTGCAGAATGCCTTGTGGAATCATGGATAACTCCTTGGCAGAGATAACGATAAAGAAGGGAGAAACTCTAGCGAAGCGCGAGAGGTTCCGCGGCACGTTCGACGATTTCCGCGAGCGCCGGCTGCAGGCGCCGGTCGTTGCGGTGGCGCCA
>CAJWWA010000148.1 GCA_913048495.1 uncultured Halieaceae bacterium | reverse complement strand
CTGGGCCATCAGCCTGGTCTTCCTCTTCCACGCCTGGGGCATCTCCTTCGGCGGTGGCGCGAGCGAACGCATCCCCCCCTGGCTCGCGTTCGTGGTCGCGGGCAATACCGGGGTGACGCTGTTCTTCGTGCTCAGCGGCTTCCTGCTCAGCCGCCCCTGGCTTCGCCACCTGCAGGGGAAACGGCCGCCACCGGACATCCGCAACTACCTGGTGGCCCGGGCCCTGCGCATCCTGCCCCTGTACTACCTCGCCGTCGCCGTCGCGATGCTGGCCGGCGGCGAGCCCGGGGACGTGCTGCCGGCGCTGTGGTTCCGCTTCCTGGGCTTCGAGGTCTTCCCCTGGGGCGTCGTCTGGTGGACGCTCATCACCGAGGTCCAGTTCTACCTTGCGCTGCCTCTTGCCGGCTGGCTCGCCTGCCGCGGGCCCGGCGGGCGCCGCCTGCTGCTGGCGCTGCTGGTGGCCTGGCTCGTGGCCTACGCGCTGCTGGTGGTCGCCGGGGACAGCGGCAAGGGCTTCCTGCTGACAAAATCGCTCTTCGCCCGGCTGCCGGCCTTTCTCCTCGGTATCGCCGCGGCCTGGCTGTCGCTGCACAGCACCTGGCTCGCGCGGGCGCCGGCCTGGCAGCGCCTCGTCGGGACCCTGCTCTGCCTCGGCCTGCTGGCGTTTCTCCTCCAGGCCGTCGTTGCCCTCGGTGACCCGGCGGCCGAGCAGCGCTGGCACCTGCACCACACCCTCGAGGCCGCGCTATGGGCGGCGTTGCTCCTGCTGCTGCTCGGCGGCGCTTTCCCGGGCCGGGTACTGCTGGTCAACCGGCCGCTGGCGTGGGTCGGCAAGCTGTCCTACTCCATATACCTGAACCACGTCCCGATCCTCTTCTACCTGATCTTCCCGGCGAAGGCGGGCATGGAGAACTACGCGGGGTCGCCCGCGGCGTGGGCCTGGCCGCTCATCGGCGCCGCGCTGTCGCTGGCCCTCGCCGCCGTGACCTGGCGGCTCGTGGAGCTGCCGTTCCTCAACCTGAAGGGGCGGCTGGCGCGCTGACCGCAGCCTGCTGCGCGCGGCGGCGGTGGATCTTGGCGGCCTCCGTGGGCAGGTGGCCGAGGAAGTTGAGAGGGGCGGTGGTGGTGAACCCGCTGTTGCCGCGCAGGGCCCGGTACTGCTCCCGGTACGCCTCGAGGCGCGCCTCCCGCTGCGCCGGCGCGCTGTTGGTGGTCGCCCCGCCGTGCACCTGGTGAAAACTCCCCTCCCCCACCAGCTGCACGAGCTCTGCTCCGGCCGCCTCGCTGGCCCGCTTGAAGAAATCGAGGTTGGCAAAGCCGCCGCCGGGCAGGTCGAAGCGCGGATCCAGGCCGCCCAGTCGCGCAAAGAGCTCGCGCCGCAGGACGAGACAGTTGGATTCGAACATGCGGTTGAACCAGGTGGTGTGGCTGGCGCCACCGCGCAGCGGCGCGCCGACCTCGAACAGCCGGTAGCCGTCCGCCGGCCAGTCGATGCGCTCGAGGAGCCGGTCTTCCCGCGCCTGGTCATAGCCCTTCAGCACCGTTTCCGGCTGGTCACCCGGGCCGAGGTAGAAATAGCGCACGGCGATCACCGGCTCGGCAAAAGCGGCAGCGGCGCGCAGGGACCAGCGGAACACCCCCGGGGTGAGCAGGTGTGCCCCGTCGATCATGATGCAGACCAGCTCCCCGCGGGCCTCGGCCGCGCCCAGGTTGACCGCCGCCACGGGGCTCGGCGGGGACTCGGGTACGGAGAGCTGGCGCAGCGGCACCCGGGCCGCGAGCGCTTCGTCCAGTACCAGCGGCTCCGGCGAGCCGTTGTCGACCAGCAGGACCTCGTAGTCGAGGTCCGCCGCGTCGAGCTGGTAGTCACGCGCCAGGCTTTCGAGGGTGCGCGGCAGCTCGCGCTGCATGCCGTAGCGCACGAGGATGATCGACAGTTTCACGGCGTCCTTTACAGCTTCTTTCACAACGTCAGAGCACCAGCGGCTGCTGCTTCGCCGGCGCGGTGGAGGCGGCGAAAAACCAGGACTCCACGGCGTAGCGGAAGCCGCTGTCGGCGGGACCCGTGCCGGTCCGGTGCAGGTTGTAGTGGTCGAAGAACAGGGCGTCCCCGGGCGCGAAGCGCGGGTAGAGCAGCGGGCGCTCGGCGCTCAGCCGCTCGACCAGTTCCGGGCCGACGGTCCAGTCGAAGAGCGCCCCGTCCGTCCCCGTGGGGTGGATGACCGGCTCGCGCCCGCCGACCAGTTCCATGCCCGGCGCCGAGGCGCCTTCGCCGCAGTCACTGAGCGCGATCCACAGGTTGACGGTGCGGATGCCGTCGCCGAGGAACCGCCCGTCCTGGTGCCAGCCGGCGTTGCGCGTCGGCTTCGGCGGCACCTTGCGCAGCACCCACTTCCTTGCCGAGAGCACGCCCGGTTCACCGAAGTAGCCCGCCAGCAGCGCGGGCAGGCCCAGCGCGTGGTAGAGCTCGCAGAGGGTGAAGGCCGTCGCCGGGGAGTCCACGGCCCACAGCGACCCGGCCTGCTGCGGCGCCTTGCCCTGGCTCGCGAACTGCTGCGGCCCACCCACGACGCCCGATGCCCGCCCGTACCAGCGCTCATCCGCCGGCGAGCCGTCATCGAGGGCAGCGGCATGGCGCGCGGCAAACGCCCGGTCCAGCTGCGCGCGCAGTTCGGCGGCGGTCGTCCTATCGAGCAGAGCCCGGACGATGAGGCCCCCGGCGCCCTGGATCCCGTCGCGGAGGGCCTCGGCGTCCAGGGCCGCCGCCGGCACTTCTGGCAGCGAAGAGCAGGAAGTCGCGGGCGGCCGGTCGATCGCACCCGGCACCGGATCGGGCCACTCGCGCTCACGGAAAGCCGCCAGGCGCAGGTTGATCAGCTCGCGCTCCCGCGCAGCGGACGGCGAGGCACGATTCGCGGCCAGGGCTGCCGCAAGGCGGTCTGCCGCCGCGGCTGGCGCCGCTTGCGTTGTCATTCGGTCTCCTCCCCGGCAAAGGCGGCACTAGCGCAGGCTCGCGCGGACAGTGTCCTTACTAGTCGGTCCTCGGGTTCGCCCGCCGCGAGCGAGGCGAGATCGTCGTTGAACAGCAGCGGCCGGCCCAGCCGGCCGAGAAACGGTGCGCCCCCCCCGCGGTCGCTGCCAAGGTATGCCGGGCGGTGGTAGACATCAAGGGGCAGCGCCGGGCGGTCCGTCGTCGACTCCCCGAGCAGCTGACCCCCGGCATAGAGTCTCAGCCGTGCGCGGGCCTGCTTCGGGAAGGCAAGGGCGTGATTGAAGTAGCTGTCGACAAGCACCGCAGTCATCTGCGCCGCCGGCAGGCGCCCGCTCGCCTCCAGCTCGCCGACCCGCGCTGTCACGCGCCCGCCCTCCAGCTGGAGGGACCACAGGGGCGCCTGGTCCAGGAGGACCTGGCGCGGCCCCGTGTCGCCGGGCGCTATGCAGAGGACCGCGGTGCGGCCACCGTAGCCGGGCGCCCGCCCCAGCGCATCGCCGGTCAGGATACCGCGCCCGCGTTCGCCAAGGGGCGTGAAGCGATAGTCGACAGCGACGGCATCCCGACGAAAGTGCTCGTAGGCCTCGACCAGCGCATCGACCGCCGGCGCCCCGTTACCGCCGCCGTTGAGCGCTGCGAGCCGCGGTGCCTCCGTCGCGGCGCCCAGCAGGCGCCACGCCCCGTCCGGCGACAAAGCGGACCACTGGCGGTAGCGACCCGCGCCGGCTTCCCAGAACAATGGCCTCTCCCGCACGCGCCCCGGGTCAAGAAAATCGAAGCCGGGGGCGGCACCTCCCGCGGCGGCAACGAACGTGGCGAGGTAGTCCGTGTAGGCGACCACGCGCTCATCGCGGCTGCCCGCGGCCACCCGCCCCGGCCAGCGCACGACCAGGGGCGTGCGCACACCGCCCTCGCGGAAGCTGCCCTTGCTCCCGGTCAGCGGCGGCGCTGACGACAGGAAGCGGGCATCGGTCCCGTTATCGCCGGCCAGCAGGACCAGCGTACTGTCGGCCACGCCCGCGTCATCCAGGGCCGCGAGCAGGCGCCCGACTGCCCGGTCCAGCACCTCGACCATGGCGAGGTAGCGGCCCCGGGGCGTGTCCGGGTAGCGCGCTGCGATCGCCGGCGGCGCCTCGTGCGGCGTGTGCGGCGCGAGGGTCCAGACATTGAGCAGCCAGGGCCGGTCGCCCGGCGCCTCGCGAATGCGGGCGATGGCCTCGTCGACGATGTGGTCCGTAAGGAACCCCGGCTGCCGCTGCGGCTGCGCGTTGTCGCGCTGCAGCCAGGGGTCCCGGTAGGTCGGGCGGCGCAGCTGCCATGCCGACGCGTCTCCCGGCTCGCGCAGGAGGAACTGGTTCAGGAAACCGTAGAAGTGGTCGAAGCCCTGCTGCCGGGGCCAGGCCAGCCGGGAGGCAAAGCCCGCGTGCCACTTGCCGACGTGCCACGTGCGGTAGCCCAGGGCGCGAAGCGCATCGGCATAGGTCTGCGTCTCCGGGCTGATGCCGAGGCCCGCGGGCCGGAAACCGGAGCGGGCCGGCGATACCCCGGTCAGCAGGCCGACACGTGTCGCCGCGCAGCTGGCATCGACGTAGTGACGGGTAAAGCGGGTACCCTCGGCGGCGAGACGGTCGATATGGGGCGTGTGCGCATCGGCCGCGCCGAACGCACCGAGGGCATCGCTACCGAGATCGTCCGCCAGGATGAACAGGATATTGGGCGCGGCCTGCCCCGCAGCCGGCAGGAGAAGCAGGAGAACGAGCCCGGCGAGCTGCCACCGCCACGGCCGGGTATCAGCCTTCCGCCGCACCCCGCCCCGGCTCGTCATTGCCCGCGGCCCGGCCCTTCCCCTGCCCGCCCTTGGCACCCTGGCCCCGCAGCGCGCGGAAACGCGCGGCCTGGCGGCGGGCTTCGAGAAAATGAGCGGCGTGAGCATAGAACTGGCGAAGCTTGTGCTGCTGCGCGTCACCGCTCGCGAACAGGAGGTCCAGCAGCGGGTGCGCCGGCCGCTCACCGCCGGGCTTGCGCAGTACGCCGAGGCCGAAGCCGTGGTCAAAGCGGAAGGTTTCCGGGTGCGAGGCCATCAGCTCCTCGAAGTAGCGCCAGGCCCCGTACTCGGGCAGCCGCGCCATGACATCGTGGAACAGCACGATACCGCCGGGACTGACCTTCGGGTACCAGCTTTCGAAGTCCTCCCGCACCGCCTCGTAGGTGTGCAGGCCGTCGATATGCAGCAGGCCGATGCTGTCGTCGTCGAACTGCGGCAGCGCCTCCTGGAAGAGCATGCGCAACAGGTAGGCGAAGCCGCGGTAGTGCTCGCGGGCATGGGCCTGCACGTCGCGGAAAATGGATTCGTCGTAGCTGTCCGTGTGTGCGTCGCCTTCCCAGGTATCGATGGCGTAGGCAACGGCGTCAACGTCGAAGTCCTCGAGTGCCTGGCAGAAAGTGAAAAACGACAGGCCGTTGTAGACCCCGAGCTCGACCACCATGCGCGGCCGGAGGGCCTCCACGAGGTCATAGGCAAAGGGCAGGTGATCCACCCAGGTGCTGAATACCATGCGCCGCGGCTCGAAGCCGCGCAGCGAAGGCGGGAAGTAGATGTCGCTCATCCGGCGCCACCCTGCTGCTGCCGGCGGGCCGCATCGTGAAGCAGCACCGGCGCTTCCCGCGGGGCAAACTGCTCGCCGGCACCCGCGAGACGGTTTGCGGAATACTGCACGAAGCGGTGCACGTTGGGGCTGAGTTCCCCGAGGAACAGCGGGCTGGTGCGCGGGCTCGCGTAGTCGCGGCCGCGGAGCCTGCGATACTGGGCCTTGATCTCGTCGATGAACAGCTCGCGTGCCTCCGGCGCCTCGCCTCCGGTGGTCACGCCGCCGTGGAACTGGTGAAAGGTGCCCTCCCCGGGCAGCATCACGTGCTGCACGCCCGGGTGTTCGCAGGCGCGCTTGTACAGGTCGAGGTTGACCATGCCGCCACCGCGGAGGTCGAAGCGTGTGTCCATGCCACCCAGCTCTTCCCAGACGCGCCGGGGCATGCTCAGGCAGTTGCTCTCGCTGATCGGCAGGTAAAAGCCGCCGGCGCAGGAACCGCTGAAGCACGCGATGTCGAAAAGCCGGTAGCCGTCCCGGGGCCAGTCGATGGAAGCCAGGAGCTGCTGGTCCTGCTCCACGTCGTAGCCGTTGGCCACCGCGAGCTGCTGCAGCTCGGAGCCGATGTGGTAGCCGGGCACGGCGACGATGGCGCTGTCGTGCAGGCGGTGGCCCGCGAGCAGGCCGCGGACGATGCCCGGCGTGAGCAGGCGCGCCCCGTCGATCATCACACAGACGTTGCTCCCCCGGGCGCGGCGAACGCCCTCGTTCACCGCGTGCACCGGCGTCGGGGCTGTCTCGTCGCGGAGCAGGTAGCGGAAATTGCCGGGCAGCCCGGCGACGAAGCCCGGGTCGAGCAGTTCCCGGGAACGGTTCTCGACGATGAGCACCTCGTAGTCACCGGGGTGCGCGCCCTGCTGGTAATCCGGCAGCAGGGAGCGGATGGTGTTCCGGGCCTGCAGGGCCATGCGGTAGACGACGACAACGATGCTCAGCTTTGGCGGACGCAGACGCCCGGCCGCATTCCTCACGGTTTGCATCATGGCGCGGTGTGTCCTCTTGCTGTCATCTTATGGTCTTATGGTCGCCCGCGCGCCCCGGCGCAGCCGGCCGTGGAGCCAGCGCAGCGCAAGGGGCAGGCGGTCGCTGCCGTGCGCCTTGCGCAGGCCCTCCTCGAAGAAGGGTTCCTCGGCCACTGCGGTGGCGTTCAGGCCGAGCTCGCCCGCAAGCCGCTCTACTGTAGCACGATAGTCTTCGGCGTCGACGTCGAAATCCAGCAGGGGGAAGCCGCGCCCCCGGCGCAGCGCCAGGAGCCGCCGGTTGTAGGCTTTCCAAAGCCCGTAGGCGACGTCCCGGTCCATCTCGCTGCGGTTGGCCAGGGAGGCAGCGACCGCCGCCGGGTGGCGGAACACGCCAACGAATTCCATGGCCGGGTAGACCTCCAGCCAGCCGTCGATGACGAGCAGCGTGCGCGGGTCCTTGAAGCCGGCCACCGGCGCATCCGCGAGAGAGGCGAGGATTTCCCGGGCCCGCGCCTTGTGCGCTGCACTCCAGTGCACGTTCGCGGGCGGCGCGTCCCAGCTGCCGCCGCTGGCCGCGAGCACGGCGTCGTTGAGGTCGACGATCGCCTGGTTCTCCCGGTTGCCTTTCAGGTTGTAGCGGTTCCACTCGTGTACCTCGCCGAGCACGAGGCCGGCGCGCTGCAGGGAGCCGGTCAGGCAGCTGGTGCCGCTGCGGTGCATGCCGACGACGGCGATGAGCCGCTGCGGCGCGCGCCCCGCGGCACTCACGGTGCGGTCTCCCGGTTGGTCAGGTCCCGGCGCTGACGGTGCTCGCGCGCCATCAGCACCAGGACCAGGGCGATGGCCGGCACGCCGAGACCGGCGGCCACCACGAAGAACCAGGGGTAGCCGCTGTTATCGACCAGCCAGCCCGAGAAGCCGGAGATGAACTTGCCAGGCAGCGTCATCAGCGAGCTGAACAGCGCGTACTGGGTCGCCGTGTAACTGCGGTGCGTCAGGCTCGACAGGTAGGCCACGAAGGCCGTGGCGGCGATACCGCCGCTCAGGTTGTCCGCGCTGATCACCAGGGCCAGCCAGACGATCGGCGGTGGCGCCGCACCGCCCTCCAGCGCGAGGAGCGAGAACAGCAGGTTCGTCGCTGCAACGAGGATCGCGCCCAGCAGCAGCGGCTTCAGGATGCCGAAGCGGAGCACCAGCAGGCCGCAGAGCGCGGAACCGGCGATGGTCATGAAGAACCCGAACAGCTTGGCGATGCTCGCGATCTCCGACTTGCTGTATCCGAGGTCCAGGTAAAAAGGATTGGCCATCACCCCCATGGCGATATCCGAAAGCCGGAACACGGCCACGAACACGAGCACCACGACCGCGAAACGCCGGTAGCGCTGCAGGAACTCGAGGAACGGGCAGATCACCGCGCCGAGAAGCTGACGCTGCCAGAAGGCTCGTCGCTCGAGGTGCATGGGGCGGCCCATGACCCGGTCGACCATGGCCGAGTCCATACGCTGCTGCTCCAGCGCGCCCCGGTGCGGCGGCTCGTCGCCCCAGGCGG
>CAJWWA010000147.1 GCA_913048495.1 uncultured Halieaceae bacterium | reverse complement strand
CCTGCGCTGCACGCTCGCCCTGCTCGCCAACTGCGCCGCCTTCATCGTCGGGTCCCTCCTCACCCGCCGCTCCCGGGAAGAGACCGTGGCGGCGGAGATCTGCTCCATGGACTCCGGCAGCCGCCCGCACCGGCGCACGCTGCCCGTGAATGCCGCCGCGGATTTCGTTCCGGCCCTGGCGCGGGGGCTCGGCGAGGACACGGCGCGCACGGAAGTGGAGCGGGCGCTACGGGAACTGCGCTTCGACGGGGGCGAGAGCCGCCCCTACGCGCTGCGTCACCTGCGCAGCCGCATCGAGGCCAACCTCTCCGGCATGCTCGGGCCTGCCCTGGCACTGGAGATCGTCGACCGCTGCCTGCCCTACGGCAAGAGCTACCCCGGCGAGGCCGGCGATTTCACCCTCCTCGAGCAGCGGCTGGAGAAGGCCGCCGGGCGCTTCACGGGGCTCGCCGCCGATCTCGACTACCTGCGCCGCCACTACCGGCAGACCCTCGAGGCCCTGCCCGTGGGCCTGTGCTCCCTCGGCGTGGACGGCGAGGTGCTGCTCTGGAACCAGAGCCTCGCGGAGCTGACCGGGATTCCGGCCCGGGAGGCCATCGGCGCGCGCTGGACGGCGCTGCCGGGACCCTGGCAGGCGGTGTTCGCGGAGGCCCTGGAGGCGGAGCCGAACACGCTGCTCAAGCGCGAACTCCCCGGCAGCGGCCCGGCGGCGCCGCGCTGGATCACGCTGCACTGCAGCGCACCGACGGAGGACGCGGACCGTTTGCTGCTGGTGGAGGACATCACCGACTACCAGTTGCTGCAGGACGAGGTGCTGCACAACGAGCGCCTCGCGTCCATCGGCCGTCTCGCCGCCGGCGTTGCCCACGAGATCGGCAACCCGATCACCGGCATCGCCTGCCTGGCGCAGAACCTGGCGGCGTCCTGCGACCCGGCGGAGGTTCGCGAGACCGCGGACGACATCCTCACGCAGACGGGCCGCATCAGCCGTATCGTCGAGTCGCTGGTGAACTTCTCCCACCTGGGTTCCGGGGCGGGCGATACCCGCGTCGAGCCCTGCAACCTGGCCGACTGCGTCGACGAGGCGATCAGCCTGCTCTCCCTGGACCGCGACGCGCGCCCGGTCCGCTTCGTCAACGACTGCCCCCGGGACACGCTGGTACTCGCCGATTGCCAGCGGTTGCTGCAGGTCTTTATCAACCTCCTCGGCAACGCGCGGGACGCCTCCGCGGACGGCGCCGCGGTGGTGGTCAGCGCCACGACCGGCGGAAGCGGGGCGGTAGAGGTCCACGTCGACGACTGCGGCCACGGCATCGCCCCGGAGCTGCTGCCGCGGGTGTTCGAGCCCTTCTTCACCACCAAGGACCCGGGCAAGGGCACGGGCCTCGGACTTCCCCTGGTCTACAGCATCCTCGAGGACATGGGCGGCAGCGTGCGCATCGAGAGCCCCGGGCCGACGGCGGCTGCGAGCGGTACCCGGGTCACCCTGGCGCTGCGCGCGGCCCGCTACGACCCGGCCTTTACCGGGCTCGCCGGCGAAGGCGCGGGCGCCGCGGCTGGATAATTCCGCCCCGGGAAGGTATGTTGTGGGGCTCGTCGGATAACGGGTAACGCGATGCAGCAGATTCTCGTCGTCGAGGATGAAACGGTCATCCGCACCGCCCTCCGCCGCCTGCTGGAACGCTCCGGCTACGCGGTGTCCGAGGCCGGCTCGGTGGCCGAGGCCGAAGGCAACCACACCCTCGGTGAGTTCGACCTCATCATCAGCGACCTGCGCCTCCCCGGCGCGCCGGGCACGGACCTGATCCGCAAGGCGGGCAAGGTGCCGGTGCTCATCATGACCAGCTACGCCAGCCTGCGCTCCGCCGTGGATTCCATGCGCATGGGTGCCGTCGACTACATCGCCAAACCCTTCGACCACGGGGATATGCTGAACGCGGTGAAGCGCATCATCAGCGAGCACCCGCGGCAGGAGAACGCAGCGGCAGAGGCCACCGACGGGGACGGCGAGGACGGCCCGGCGATCGTGGGCGACTGTCCGGCCATGCAGCGGCTGATGACGCACGTGGCCAGGTTCGCACCCACCGATTCGACGGTACTGGTGCTCGGGGAGACCGGCACCGGCAAGGAACTCGTCGCGCGGGCCATCCATCGGCAGAGCCGCCGCGCCGGGGAGGCACTGGTGTGCGTGAACTGCGCGGCCATCCCCGAGACGCTGATCGAGTCCGAGCTCTTCGGCTACGAGAAGGGTGCCTTCACCGGGGCCAACGCCAACCGCATGGGCCTCATCGAGGCCGCCGACGGCGGCACGCTCTTCCTCGACGAGATCGGCGAGCTGCCGATGGAAGCGCAGGCGCGCCTGCTGCGCTTCATCCAGGAAGGCGAGATCCGGCGCATCGGCTCGGTGCACTCGCGCAAGGTGAACGTCCGGCTGATCTGTGCCACGCACCGGGACCTGCAGACCCTCGCTGCCGAGGGCCGCTTCCGCCAGGACCTTTTCTATCGCATCAACGTGCTGCGCCTCAGCCTGCCCGCGCTGCGCGATCGTGGCAAGGACATCCTCTACCTCGCCGAGACGCTCCTGGCGCGCCAGGTGGAGCGCTTCGGCCGCGGCACCATGACCCTGTCACCGCGGGCGATCCAGGCCATCACGACCTACCAGTGGCCCGGCAACGTGCGCGAACTCGAGCACGCGATCGAGCGGGCCGTGATCCTCACCGAGGGCGACGAGATCGACAACGAGACCCTCGGCATCGACCTCGAGCTGGTGAACATCAGCCGCCTGCGCGGCGAGCGTATCGGCGGGCCGAAGAAGCGGCAGGCGAGCCACAGCACCTCGGACCCGCAGGAAGACCTCTCGCTGGAGGACTACTTCCAGCGCTTCGTGATCGAGCACCAGGACTCCATGAGCGAGACCGAGCTGGCGCAGAAGCTCGGTATCAGCCGCAAGTGTCTCTGGGAGCGACGCCAGCGCTTTGATATCCCGCGCAAGAAGAACGCCCCGCGCGGGAAAAAAGCCGCCTCCTGAGCCCGCGCCTCGACGGCGACGGGGGCGTTACCCAGCCGAACACCTGTAACAATTGGCAGTAGCCGAAGGTAACAAACAGGCCTCCCGGACCGTTACCAGGCACCCCAGCTGAAATTTCATCTTATTGTTTTTTTATGGTTTTTTAATCTTCTGGCACGCGCACTGCACTTCCACGGGCGCTCAACAATAAAAATAATTCAGCAGTAATAAGAATAAGCGCAAGAAAAAAAATGGACCTGGATGGGGAAGCACGCTTCCCCGTCGTTCATTTGTGCCACCCGCCCGGGCATTTGCAACAACTGCCCGGCCGCGCCCGCTAAGAATAATTGCCTGCATAAGAATAACTGTCCCGGGGTGGACCTGTGCGGGGGAGGGATCTCCCCCGATCTCCCCGGATCCCCGGGGGGCTGTGCTACCATCCCGCCTTTCCACAACGAGAGATGCCCGCGCTTGAAGGTCATTCCCCGGGACCAGCACTGCATTTCCCGCAAGAACATCAGCCCCAACGCCCTCAAGGTCATGGCCCGGCTGCGCAGCCAGGACTTCCAGGCCTATCTCGTGGGCGGGGCCGTGCGCGACCTGCTCCTCGGCGGACACCCCAAGGATTTCGATGTGGCCACCGACGCCACGCCGGAGGAGGTGCACGGGCTGTTCCGCAATTCGCGGATCATCGGCCGTCGCTTTCGCATCGTGCACGTGCGTTTCGGGCGCGAGATCATCGAGGTGACGACCTTCCGAGGCCACCACGACGCCGATGGCGAGGGCGAGGCACACCGCGGCGAGAGCGGTGTACTGCTGCGCGACAACGTGTACGGCACCCTGGAAGAGGACGCGGTACGCCGCGATCTCACGATCAATGCCCTCTACTACTCGTCCGGTGACTTCGCGGTGCATGACCAGGTGGGCGGCCTCGCCGACCTGCAGGCCCGGCTCGTGCGTATCATCGGCGACCCGCACGAGCGCTACCGGGAGGATCCCGTGCGCATGCTGCGCGTGGTGCGCTTCGCCGCCAAGCTGGGCTTTCGCATCGAGCAGCACACCGCAGCGGCCATCAAGGAAGCGGCCGGCCTCCTGGACGCCATTCCCGCGGCCCGCCTCTTCGACGAGATCCTGAAGCTCTTCCTCGCCGGCCACGGCGCCGCAACCCTCAAGCTCCTGCGCCGGCACCACCTGCTGGAGCACCTGTTCCCGGAGGCCGAGCACCACATGGCACGGGACGTACGCGCGGCCGAACTCATGGCCGCCGCCATGGCCAGCACCGACCGCCGCGTCGCCGAGGACCGGCCGGTCACGCCGGCCTTTATCCTCGCCGCGCTCCTCTGGCCCGCCGCCAGCCTGCGCGCCGAACAGCTGCGCGACCGCGGCGAGCCGCCGGTACCGGCCATGCACAGCGCGGCGCAGCAGGTGATCGCCGAGGCCTGCCGCCGCGTCGCGATACCCAAGCGCTTCAGCCAGCCCATGCGGGAGATCTGGGAACTGCAGCATCGCCTGGAGAACCCACGGGGCAAGCGCGCCGCGGAGCTGCCGGAGCAGCGCCGGTTCCGGGCCGCCTACGACTTCCTCCTGCTGCGCGAGGCCGCCGGCGAGGAAACCGGTGGCGTCGGCGAGTGGTGGACCCGCTTCCAGGAACTCGACCCGGGGGCGCGGGTGGAAGAGGTCGCGGCCCAGGAACCCGCCGGCGGCAAACGCAGTCGCCGGGGCGGAAGACGCCGGCGCAGTCGCTAGTGTCCAGGCGAGCGGTTTCTTCAGGCTCCGGGATTCAACGAGTCAGCCGGACAGGGCACTAGCCTTGCTGCGCTGCTACATCGGCCTGGGCGCGAACGTGGGCGATCCGCTGCAGCAGTTGCGCGACGCGGCACGGGCCCTGGCCGCCCTCCCCGGCTGTCGCCCCGGGCCGCTTTCCCCGCTCTACCGCAGCACCCCGCTGGGCCCGCAGGACCAGCCGGACTTTCTCAACGCGGTCGCCGCGCTGGATACCTCGCTGGCACCCCTCGACCTCCTCGATGCGCTGCAGCGTATCGAGGCAGCCGCCGGTCGCGTGCGCGGCCGGCGCTGGGGGCCGCGGACCCTCGACCTGGACCTCCTCCTGTACGGCAGCCGGCAGTTGGACCTGCCCCGGCTGACGGTGCCGCACCCGGGCATCGCCAGCCGCGCCTTCGTGCTCTGGCCCCTGGCGGACCTTTGCGGCGAGGATTTCCGGCTGCCACGGGGCGAGGATATTGGTACATTGAAACGCGCCTGCCCCGGGCCCGCCCCGGTGCGCCAGGCGGAGGCGCTCGGGCCAGCGGCAGGGAGAGGCGAGATTGACGGCAACGAATGAGGTACTGAGCCTGGACCTCAAGGGGCGCACTCCCCCCGGCTACATCGCCGTGGAGGGCCCGATCGGCGTCGGCAAGACCACGCTGGCGCGCCGCCTCGCCGATACCTTCAACTACCAGGTCATGCTCGAGGACGCCGAGGAGAACCCGTTCCTCGAGCGCTTCTACCAGAACCGCAAGCAGGCCGCGCTGGCCACGCAGCTGTTCTTTCTCTTCCAGCGCGCCCAGAAGATCCAGGACCTGCGCCAGTCGGATATCTTCCAGCCGGTCCGCGTGGCGGACTTCCTCATCGAGAAGGACCCGCTCTTCGCCCGCATCAACCTCGACCCGGACGAGTACCAGCTCTACGAGAAGGTCTATCGCCAGCTCACCATCGATGCGCCCGTGCCGGACCTGGTGATCTACCTGCAGGCCTCGCCGGACGTGCTTCTCACCCGTATCGAGCAGCGCGGCATCGCCCACGAGCGCAACATCGACCGGGCCTATCTCGAGCAGCTGAACGAAGTGTACAGCGAATTTTTCCTGTATTACGATGGCGCGCCGCTGCTGATTGTCAACGCCAGCGCCATCGACCTCGTCCAGGGAGAGCGCGATTACAGCCAGCTCGTCGACTACCTACTCGACGTGCGCAGCGGGCGCCACTACTTCAATCCCACCTTTTTCGGCTAGGTTTCCAGGCAGGTCCATGGGCAAGATAACCATCAGCACCCTCGACAGGATGAAGACAGCGGGAGAGAAGTTCGTCTGCATCACCGCCTACGACGCCACCTTCGCCCGCCTCGTCAATGAAGCGGGGGCGGAGACGATCCTGGTCGGTGACTCCCTCGGCATGGTGCTGCAGGGGCACGACAGCACCATCCCCGTGACCGTGGAAGACATGGCCTACCACACCGCCTGCGTCGCCCGCGCCGGCGGCGACGCGCTGGTGATCGCCGACCTGCCGTTCATGAGCTACGACCGGCCGGAGACCGCCATGGACAGCGCCACGGCGCTGATGCAGGCCGGTGCGCAGATGGTGAAGATGGAGGGCGGCGTCTGGCTCTCCGACACGATCAGCGCGCTCGTCGAGCGCGGCATCCCGGTCTGCGCACACCTGGGCCTAACCCCGCAGTCGGTGAATGCCTTCGGCGGCTTCAAGGTCCAGGGACGCACACCGAAGGAAGCCAAGTCGATCCTCGCCGACGCGGTCGAGATCCAGGACGCCGGGGCCGCCCTGCTCGTGCTCGAGTGTGTGCCCGCCCCGCTGGCGGCCGACATCAGCAGCAAGCTGGACATTCCCGTGATCGGCATCGGCGCCGGCGCGGGCACCGACGCCCAGGTCCTCGTCCTCCACGACCTCCTCGGCCTCAGTCCCCGGGTACCCCGCTTCGTGCGCAACTTCATGGCCGAGACGGGCAGCGTGCAGGATGCGCTGGCGGCCTTCGTGGCAGCGGTAAAAGCCGGTGATTTCCCGGCCGGCGCGCATACCTACGACTAGGCCGCCGCCCGTCACCTGTCCGCCCAACCCGTGCTCCGGGGTCCTGGACAGTAGTAAACACTTACTCCGCGCATGTGTTTATAACCAGATCACGCAGCGAGTGATTCCTTTCGTAACAAAAAGGTGTGTTGTTGCGTGACACTTTTGTTGCTGCCCCCCGGGCCATGGGGCATACTCGGTCTCCCTCCGCGGGGCCGCCCCGCGAAGAGGAACGTATAAACAGGCGCCGCCCATGGCAGCGGCTCCACCCTGACCGCAAGCGGGGGCGTACGTCATGAAGACAACCGGTGACCGGCAGCGGCTGCGGGCGCAGCTCGCCGAGTGCAAGCAGCGGGGGCAGCGCATCGCCTTCGTGCCCACCATGGGCAACCTCCACGACGGCCACCTGCAGCTGGTGCGCCGGGCACACGAGCTGGCCGACATCGTCGTCGTCAGTATCTTCGTCAACCCGCTGCAGTTCGGCGCCGGTGAAGACCTCGACGCCTACCCGCGAACGCTGATGGCGGACAAGGAAAAGCTCTTCGCCGAGGGCGTCAAGTTCCTCTACACGCCGGAAGCCGCCGACATCTACCCGGAAGGGCTCGAGCGCCACACCCAGGTGCTGGTGCCGGACCTGTCCGAGACCCTCTGCGGCAGCAGCCGCCCCGGCCACTTCAACGGCGTTGCCACCATCGTCGCCAAGCTGTTCAACATCGTACAGCCGGACGTGGCCATCTTCGGTGAGAAGGACTTCCAGCAGCTGTCTATCGTGCGCAAGATGGTGGCCGACCTCTGCCTGCCCGTGAGCGTCGTCGGCGTGCCGACGGTCCGCGACCAGGACGGCCTGGCGCTGAGTTCCCGCAACGGCTACCTGTCCGCCGCGGAACGGCGCATTGCACCCCTGCTCCACGAAACCCTCGCGAGCTGCCGCGACGCCATCGCCTGTGGCTTCGACAATTTCCTGCAGCTCGAGTCCCACGCGCGCATGCGCCTGCTGCAGGCGGGCTTCGAGCCCGATTACTTCGCCATCCGCGACGCGCGCACGCTGCGCAAGGTCACCGAGGACACCGAGGAAATCGCCATCCTCGCCGCAGCCCGCCTGGGCCGGACGCGCCTCATCGACAACCTGCGGCTGAGCCTGAACCCGGCGACCGACTGGGGTATGCTCGCCACGCCCTGACGGCCCCGGGGCCCGCGCTGGCCCCGCCACCCGCCCGTCCAGCGCAGCCCCTTAGACCATGGTCGCCTTGCTCTTGGCGGGCGCGGGGCTACCATCAGGGAACACTGTCCGAAGGAACGGAGGCCTGCCGATGTCCGATTTCCCTGTCCACCCGGTACCCGACAACTTTGCCGACGCCCACGTTGACGCCGCGCGCTACGCCGAGCTGTACCGCCGCTCCCTCGAGGAGCCGGATGCGTTCTGGAGCGAGCAGGCCGAGGCCTTTCTCGACTGGATGGCGCCCTGGGAAGAGGTCTGCAGCTACGACTTCCACCGCGGTGAAGCGAGCTGGTTCCGCG
>CAJWWA010000146.1 GCA_913048495.1 uncultured Halieaceae bacterium | reverse complement strand
GCGAGGCCGAAGGCGGACATGCCGTAGATCGGGCCGAAATTGATCGCCTTGGCCTTGCGCCGCTGCTCTGTCGAGACCTTGTCCAGGTCTGTCGAGAAGACCTCGGCGGCGGTGGCGCGGTGCACGTCGAGGCCCTCGTTGAAGGCGGCGAGCAGGCCCTTGTCGGAGGAGAGGTGGGCCATGATGCGCAGCTCGATCTGCGAGTAGTCCGCGGCGAGCAGGCGGTAGCCCTCCGGGGCGATGAAGGCCTGGCGGATACGCCGGCCCTCCTCCGTGCGGATGGGGATGTTCTGCAGGTTCGGGTCCGAGGAGGACAGGCGGCCGGTGGCGGTCACCGCCTGGTGGTAGGACGTGTGCAGGCGCCCCGTCTCCGGGTTCACCAGCGTCGGTAGCTTGTCCGTGTAGGTGGACTTCAGCTTGGACAGGCCCCGGTACTCGAGGAGCACCTTCGGCAGCGGGTAGTCGAGGGCGAGTTCCTGCAGCACCTCTTCCGCCGTGGACGGCGCGCCCTTCGGCGTCTTGCGCAGCACCGGCAGGCCGAGGCGCTCGAACAGGATCTCCCCGAGCTGCTTGGTCGAGCCCAGGTTGAACGGCCCGCCGGCGAGTTCGTGGGCCTCGCCTTCCAGCTCGGCAAGGCGCTCGCCGAGCGCCTCGCTCTGCCGGGCAAGGCGCTCGCAGTCGAGGAGCGCGCCGTGGCGCTCCATGCGCGAGAGCACGGGGACCAGCGGCAGCTCGATATCCTCGAACACGGCGCGCAGGGACGGCTCCGCCTCGAGCTTCGGCCACAGCATGGCGTGCAGGCGCAGTGTCACGTCCGCGTCCTCGGCCGCGTAGGGAGCGGCCTGCTCCACCGGCACCTGGTCGAAGGTGAGCTGCTTCGCGCCCTTGCCGGCCACCTCCTCGAAGTGGATCGTGCGGTGGCCGAGGTACTTGAGGGCGAGGCTGTCCATGTCGTGGCGGGTCGCGGTGGAGTCGAGCACGTAGGACTCGAGCATCGTGTCGAAGCGCACGCCGGCGAGCGTGATGTCGTAGCGCGCCAGCACGCTGGCGTCGTACTTGAGGTTCTGGCCCACCTTGCCGAGCGCCGGGTCCTCGAGCAGCGGTTTCAGCTTCGCCAGCACCGCGTCGCGGTCGAGCTGCTCGGGGGCACCGGTGTAGACGTGGGCCAAGGGCACGTAGGCGGCCTCGCCGGGGGCGACCGCGAAAGAGACACCGACGATCTCCGCCACCATGTAGTTGAGGCTCGTGGTCTCGGTGTCGAAGGCGAAGAGCTCGGCGGCCTGCAGCCGTTCCAGCCAGGCGTCCAGCGCCGCCTCGGTGGTCACCGTGTCATAGCCGTCCCGGTCGATATCGCCGGCGGCGGTCTCCGGTGCCGGCGCCGCGCCCTCGCCGAGCAGCTCCTCGAGCCAGCCCTTGAACTCGAGCCGGGTGTACAGCTCGACCAGGGCGTCCCTGTCGGGCTCGCCGGGCTCGAGATCGCCCGGGGCGAAGGGCAGTTCGACGTCGGTCTTGATCGTCGCCAGCTGGTAGGACAGGCGCGCCTTGTCCTCCTGCTCCGCAAGTTTTTTGCCGAGGCTCTTCGCCCCGCGCAGGGGCAGCTCGGCGACCTTGTCGAGGTCCGCGTAGATGGCGTCGAGGCTGCCGATGCCCTGGAGCAGGCCGAGCGCGGTCTTCTCGCCGACGCCGGGAACCCCGGGGATGTTGTCCACCTTGTCGCCCATGAGCGCGAGAAAGTCGATGATCAGCGACGGCGGCAGGCCGAACTTCTCCTCCACGCCCGCCTCGTCGAGCACGGTCTCCGTCATGGTGTTGACCAGGGTGATGTGCCCGTCCACGAGCTGGGCCATGTCCTTGTCGCCGGTGGAGATGACCACCGAGCGGCCGCGGGCCGCGGCCTCCCGGGCGAGGGTGCCGATGACGTCGTCCGCCTCCACCCCGGCCTCGCAGAGCAGCGGCAGGCCCATGGCGCGGACGATCGCGTGGATCGGTTCGACCTGGGCGCGCAGCTCGTCGGGCATGGACGGGCGCTGGGCCTTGTACTCGGCGAAGAGCTCGTCGCGGAAGGTCTTGCCCGGCGCGTCGAAGACCACCGCCACCGTGCTCCCCGGGTAGTCCTTGAGCAGCCGCCGCAGCATGCTGATGACGCCGCGCACGGCGCCCGTGGGCTCGCCGGTGGAGGTCGACAGCTCCGGCAGGGCATGGAAGGCCCGGTAGAGGTAGGACGATCCGTCGACGAGAACCAGCGGTGCGGCATCACCCATGGTCGTTCCTCCCGGGGGTCAGCGATTCCAGAGATAGCGCGCCGAGCGCAGTGTGACCTTCATCTTGGCGAGGTCCAGCGGTGCCCTGAAGAAACCGTGGTAATCGCCGCGCGGGTTGATGAGGACCACGTTCGCGCTGTGGTCGATAACGTAGTCCTCGCCCTGGCCCGGCACCTTGCGGAACGGCGAATTCAGCCTGGTGGCGAAGTTGAACAGGTCGAGGAATTCGCCGGTCACGCCGGTGAAGTCCTCGTTGAAATAGGGCACGTAGCTGGCGAGCTGCTCTACCGTGTCCCGGGCCGGGTCCACGGACACCATGAACACGTCCGTATCGCCCGCCTCGGTGCCCTCGAGCTCGCCGGCGAGGCGGTCGAGGAACGCCATGGTCGTGGGGCAGATGTCCGGGCAGTGGGTGAAGCCGAAGAAGACCAGGCTCCAGTGGCCCTCGAGGCTCGCCGGCACGAAGGGCTCGCCGCGGTGCGTCACCAGGGCGAAGTCGCCGAGCTCGCGCGGGGTGTCGAGCAGGAAGAGGCCGTTGGCGCGCATCTCGCTCACCGTGAGGACCCGCGGCTGCTGGATGCGGTACACGAAGCCGGCGACGATCACCAGGATGAAGGCGAGCACGCCGACGATGGTGAGCTTCACCCCCCGGGGCATGGGCTTGCCGCTGGACCCGCTCACGGCGCCGGGTACCCGAAGGGCAGCTGCCCGGGGGTGAAGAGATAGTGGTCGACGAGCATGACGAGGAACAGGAGCATCAGGTAATTGATCGAGTATTTGAAGGTCATGATCGCCGCCCGCGGGTTCGTGCCCCGCATGAGCACGATGGCCCACCACAGGAAGCGGCCGCCGAGCACCAGCGCGCCGGCCAGGTAGAGTGGGCCGGACAGCCGCGTGGCGAAGGGCAGCAGCGTGATCAGGAACATGATGATCGTGTACAGCAGGATATGCAGCTTGGTGAACGCCTCGCCGTGGGTCACCGGCAGCATGGGCACATCCACCAGCGCGTACTCTTCCTTGCGGTGGATGGCCAGGGCCCAGAAGTGCGGCGGCGTCCAGGCGAAGATGATCAGCACCAGCAGCAGCGCGTGGCCGTGGATCTCACCGGTTACGGCGGTCCAGCCGAGGAGCGGCGGGGCGGCGCCGGCCAGGCCGCCGATGACGATGTTCTGCGGGGTCGCGCGCTTGAGGAACAGCGTGTAGATGAAGGCATAGCCGACCAGGGACGCGAGGGTGAGCCAAGCGGTGAGGGCGTTCACCCAGATGAGCAGGATCGCCATGCCGGCCACGCCGAGCGCCAGCGCGAACAGGGCGGCGTTCACCGGCGTCACCCGGCCGCGGGCGATCGGGCGGTTGCGCGTGCGCGCCATGCGCTCGTCAATGCGCTGGTCGACGAGGTGGTTCACCGCGGCGGCGGCACCCGCGCACAGCGCGATGCCGAGGTTGCCGAGGATGAGCGCATCCAGCGGCACCCAGCCGGGCACCGCCATGCACATGCCGATGACCGAGGTGAGGATCATCAGCGCGACCACGCCGGGCTTGGTGAGCTCCTTGTAATCGCGCCAGGTGGCCCCGGCGGGTTGCGTCACGGCTTCAGTCATCGCGCTCACCCGGCCGAGTTCTTGAGCAGGAACTTGAGGTCGGCCATCACGTCCTTGTAGCTGACGCTGTCATCGTAGGCCATCATCACCCAGCCCGCCGGGTCCACGAGGTACCAGGTGTCCGGGCTTTCGGCGAGCTCGGGGAACTGCGCGCGCAGGTCGGCGCCGTCAGCGCCGAGCGTCAGCATGCCCACGTGCTGCGACTCCAGGTAGCGCGCGAAGGTCGCCGGCGCCTCGGCGCCATCGCTCAGCGTGTCCACCGGGAAGGCGGTCTCGGCCACGCGACGGTCACCGACCCAGGCGCGCTGCAGGCGGTTGAATTCCTTGCCCATGGCGACGTGGATCTGCCTGGTGAGGTAGAGCCGGTGCTCGCAGGCCGCATCGCAGGCCCCGGGCGCGGGCACGAGAAGCGTCCACTTGGGCTCGCCCCGGGCCACGGCATTGCGGGCCAGCGCGTAGGGCTCGCCCGCCTGGTCCACGAGGCCGAGCTCCGCCACCGGCCGCGGCGGCTGAAGCAGCTGGCCGTTATTGGCGGTTCCCAGGCTGCCCACGAGGTCGAGGTCGCCGTTGACCACGAAGTACCACAGCCAGGTGGCGGCGAGGATCATGGTCACCGGGATACCGGCGATCGTCAGCAGCACCAGCCGGTTGCGGTTCACCGTTGCCGGGTCCAGCTCCGGTGCCGTGTTGCCCATCGGGTCAGTCATGCGTCCTTCCGTCATCGTTGCCCCCCGCCGCTTGCCGGCCGCGCAGGAGGGCCCAGAGATTGCTGCTGCGCAGCACAAAAAACAACCCCAGCACCGCCGCCATGGTGAACCACTGCACCGCGTAGCCGCGGTGCTTCGCCGGGCTCACGTTCACCACCGGCCAGTCCACCGCCAGCGCACCCGGGGCACCGGCATCGAGGCGGATACTCCAGGGGAAAACCGGGGCGCCGAGCGCCTCGGCCAGAGCCTCGCCGAGCGGCGCCATTTCCAGTGCCTGCACAACCCGCGGCCAGTCATTCACGGCGCTGGACTGCTCGCCCAGCAGGTAGGGCGGGTCCGGCGGTACGTACAGCTGCCCGGTCAGCTCGACCACCCCGGCCGGCGCGGCGGGCTCCGGCAGCGAGCGCCGCGCCGGGTCGCCCGGGACCCAGCCGCGGTTGACCAGCGCGTAGCCGCCGTCCTCCCGGGCGAAGAGGGACACGATCTCGTAGCCGAAGCGGCCAGCCTGCACCCGGTTGTCGAGCAGCAGGTAACGGTCCGCGAGGTAGCGTCCGCGCAGGCGCACCGGCAGGTAGGCCAGGGCCGCCGGCGCCCGCGTCGCCAGGGCGCTGTCCACGGGCACCGGGTCCGCGGCCCGGCGAGCTTCGAAGCGCGTTAGCAGCTCGCGTTTCTCCACTTCCCGGTCGAGCTGCCAGCAGCCGAGGCCGACGAGCAGGGGCAGGAGCAGCGCCACGAACAGCGTCGTCCGCCACTCCAGGTCCAGCTCCAGCACACCCAGGGAGGCCCGCATCAGCACACACCGACTGCGCTATACTGGAGGTTTGCGCCAAATCCGGGGGCCGTCGTGCTGAAAGGGCTGATCATCGTGTTCATGGTACTACTCGTGGCCAGCCTCGGTAGCGGGCTGTACTTCCTGCTGGTCGACCAGGGAGACAAGAACAGCAGGCGGACCTTTCATTCCCTCGGGGTCCGCCTCGGGCTGGCGCTGGGCCTGGCGGCGGTGATCGTCTACGGCGTCGCCACCGGCCAGCTCGGCCATCGCAATCCCTGGGATGCCGGCCCGAAGGGCGCGGCATCGCGGGCTGCGGATTGACGGCTAAGAGCGCCGTGAATCAGAGAATGTAGACGAAGAGGAACAGGAACACCCAGACCACGTCGACGAAGTGCCAGTACCAGCTGGACCCCTCGAAGCCGAAATGATCGTCTGCCGTGAAGTGCCCCGCCCGCAGCGAGCGGTAGAGCTGCACCCCCAGCATGAACGTCCCCATCGCCACGTGGAAGCCGTGGAAACCGGTCAGCATGAAGAAGGTGGACCCGTAGATCCCCGAGTTCAGCGTCAGGCCGAAATGCGCGTAGGCCTCGTAGTACTCCGCCGCCTGCAGGCAGAGGAAGACGATACCGAGCAGCACGGTCAGGCCGAGCCACAGGTTGAACTTGCGCCGGTTGTTGTCGAGCAGGCCCATGTGCGCGATGTGCACCGTCACGCTGGACGAAAGCAGGATGATCGTGTTCCAGAGCGGCAGCCAGGCGTACCAGGCGTGGGCTTCCGCAAAGGCCATGCTCTTGTGGGCGCTGGTGAAGGTGCCGTTGTTCGCCAGCAGCTGGCTGCTGGCGCCGCCGACCGCTTCCTGCGGCGTCTGCATCATCGGCCAGGAGAACTGGAAGCCCTCCCAGAGCAGGTGGTTCATGCGGCCGCCGTCACCCTCGCCGGCGAGCCAGGGGCCGACCAGGTTGCGCACGTAGAACAGGGCGCCGAAGAAGGCGGCGAAGAACATCACCTCGGAAAAGATGAACCAGCCCATGCCCAGCACGTAGGACTTCTTCAGCTGGGCGCTGTTCATGCCCGCGATGTTCTCGCGGATCGCCTGGCGGAACCAGGTGAACAGGGTGGCGCCGAAGACGAAGAGACCCGCGTAGAGGATGAGGCTGGAGTTGCTGTCCGCCCCCGGCTCGCCGAAGGTCATGTCGTTCATGAGACTGGCGGCGCCGAAAATGCTGAGCACGAGACCGATGGTGGCCATCACCGCCATCTTGCTCTTTTCGGGCACGTAATAGGTTTCGTGCGCGGTAGACGTCTGGGTTGTCATTCTCTCTCTCCGTTTACGTGGGTGCCGACCCCCTGCGCGGCACCTCAGCGGGCGGCGACGGCGTCGCTCGCCATGTCCGTCACGTCAAAGAGCGTGTAGGACAGCGTGATGGTCTTGATATCCCGGGGCAGATCCCGGTCGACGATGAACTGCAGCGGCATGTCCGCCGCGCTCTCGCCTTCCAGCGGCTGCTGGTTGAAGCAGAAGCACTCGGTCTTGTGGAAGTAGGCCGCGGCCCGGGACGGTGAAATGCTCGGGATCGCCTGGGCGACCATGGCCTTCGGCAGCGGGTTCTGCGCATGGAACACCGTGTTCGCCGCCTCGCCGGGGTGCACGCGCAGCACCCGGTCGCCCGGGCTGAAGGCCCAGGGCATGCCGTCGTTGTTGCGTGCGATGAACTGCACCGTGATCTCCCGGGTCTCGTCGATGCCGGCGGGCGCGGCCGTGTAGGCCTGCCCGCTGGTCTTGCCGTTGATGCCGAGGGCATCGCAGAGCACGTTGTACAGCGGCACCATGACGACGAACACGAAGCTGAACATCACCACCGCCGCCACCACCAGCTTGGCGGCGGTGTCGACGGTGGGGTTGTTGCTGATGCGCAGCATGGCGTGCCCTGTGCCTTTCCCGTGCCTGCCTTACGAGTGCGCGTGCGCCGGATCGATCTTCGGCGGCACCTCGAAGGTGTGGTAGGGCGCCGGCGTCGGCACGGTCCACTCCAGCCCCTCGGCACCGTCCCAGACCTTCTCGTCGGAAACCGGCTTGCCGGCGACGATGGTGGCGATGACGTTGTAGAGGAACAGCAGCTGCGAGGCGCCGTAGATGAAGGCGCCGATCGAGGACATCATGTTGAAGTCCGCGAACTGCAGCGAGTAGTCCGGGATACGCCGCGGCATGCCCGCGAGACCCACGAAGTGCTGCGGGAAGAAGGTGATGTTGAAACCGATGAACGAGATCCAGAAGTGGGTCTTGCCCATGGTCTCGTTGTACATCTTGCCGCACCACTTGGGCAGCCAGAAGTAGATGGCGGCGGTCATGCTGAACACGGCGCCGGCCACCATCACGTAGTGGAAGTGAGCCACCACGAAGTAGCTGTCGTGGTACTGGAAGTCCGCCGGGGCGATGGCCAGCATCAGCCCGGAGAAACCGCCGATGGTGAACAGGATGACGAAGGCCACGGCGAACAGCATCGGCGCTTCGAAACTGAGGGAACCCCGGAACATGGTGGCCACCCAGTTGAACACTTTCACCCCGGTGGGCACCGCGATCAACATGGTGGCGTACATGAAGAACAGCTGCGCGGCCAGCGGCACGCCCACCGTGAACATGTGGTGCGCCCAGACGATGAAGGACAGCAGGGCGATGGCGCCGACGGCATAGACCATGGAGGCGTAACCGAACAGCGGCTTGCGCGCGAAGGTCGGAATGATCGCCGAGATAATGCCGAACGCCGGCAGAATCATGATGTACACGGCTGGATGGGAATAGAACCAGAAGAAGTGCTGATAGAGAACGGGATCTCCGCCCAATGCCGGATTGAAAATGCCGATTCCGAAAGCACGCTCGATGATGAGCAGCAGCAGGGTGATCCCCAGAACCGGAGTGGCCAGCACCTGGATGACGGCTGTTGCATAGATGGACCACAGGAACAGTGGCATACGGAACCACGTCATTCCCGGC
>CAJWWA010000145.1 GCA_913048495.1 uncultured Halieaceae bacterium | reverse complement strand
CCCGCCAGGATGTGGCCATGGCCGTCAACGTCGTCGTCGACGACGAGGGCGTTGATTCCGAGTACCACTCGGCCATGCGCAGCCTCGTGACCTTCATGATGGAGGACCCGCGCAACATCGGCCCGATTCTCAACGAGCTCTGGGCGCTGCGTGCGCTCGAGCGCATCGGCGACCACGCCGCCAACATCGCCGAGCAGGTGATCTACTTAGCCCGCGGTCTCGACGTCAGGCACATGGAGCCGGCCGAGCTGCGCGCGTACATGCAGGAGGAGGCGGGGCAGCCGTCGCCGGGGGACGCCGCGTCGTGAGCCGTTTCTGGAGCGAGGCCGTTCGCGGCCTCAGCCCCTACGTGCCCGGTGAGCAGCCGCGGCACCCGCGCCTGGTCAAGCTGAACACCAACGAGAGCCCCTACGGTCCGTCGCCGGGGGTCCTCGAAGCGCTCGCGGCCATCGATGGCGACAGCCTGCGTCGCTACCCGGACCCGGACGCGGTGGCACTGCGGGGTTGTATCGCCGCGCAGTTCGGCCTCGCCGCGGAGCAGGTCTTCGTGGGCAACGGCTCCGACGAGGTGCTCGCCCACGCCTTTCTGGGGCTTCTGAAGCACCCGCGGCCCCTTGCGTTTCCCGAGATCAGCTACAGCTTCTACCCGGTGTGGTGCGGCCTTTACGGTATCGAGGCAGTGCGCGTACCGCTGGACGACGCGCTCGCCATCGATGTCGACGCGTTTCCGACGGACTGCGGTGGCATCATCCTGCCCAACCCGAACGCACCGACGGGCCGGCTGCTCGAACTCGCCGGGATCGAGCGGCTGGTGGCCGACCATGCCGACTGCGTGGTGGTCGTCGACGAGGCCTACATCGACTTCGGCGGCCGCAGCGCGGCGGCCCTGGTCGGGCGCTATCCGAACCTTCTCGTGGTGCAGACCCTGTCGAAGTCCCGCGCCCTGGCGGGGCTGCGGGTCGGCTTTGCCCTCGGTGACCCGGCGCTCATCGAGGGCCTGGTCCGGGTCAAGGACTGCTTCAACTCCTATCCGCTGGACGTCATCGCCCAGCGCGCGGCGATCGCGGCCTTCGAGGATCGGGCCTGGTTCGAGGACAGCTGCCGGCGGGTGATCGCCACCCGGGAGCGGGTGACTGCTGCCCTCGAGGCCCTGGGCTTCTCGGTGCTTCCCTCGGCGGCCAATTTCGTCTTCGCGCGGCCACCCGCGGGTGCGGCGGCGCCGCTGTTCGCGGCGCTGCGCGAGGAGGGCATCATCGTGCGCTACTTCGACCGGCCGCGGATCAACGAGTACCTGCGCATCAGCATCGGGACCGAGGAGGAGATGGACCGCCTGCTCGCGGCGGTCGAGGCCTGGTGCACGGCCGCCGGGGCGGCGGCCGGGTAAACGGCTAGCGGCGGCGCAGGACCACGCTGCCGATGCTGTAGCCGGCGCCGAAGGAGCACAGCACGCCGGTGTCGCCGGCGCTGAAATCGTCGCGGTGCTTGTGGAAGGCAATGACGGAGCCCGCAGAGCTCGTGTTTGCGTACTCGTCGAGGATTGTCGGCGCTTCGTCGGGGGCCGGGTCGCGGCCGAGGACCCGCCGGGCGATCAGCTGGTTCATGTTCAGGTTGGCCTGGTGCAGCCAGAGACGCTTGAGCGCCGAGGCGGGGAGTGCCAGGTCCTCGAGCTGCTCGGAAATCTGCGTCGCCACCGCGGGGCAGACTTCCTTGAACACCTTGCGCCCCTCCTGCACGAACAGCTTGTCCGGCTGGCCGATGCCATCCGGGGCGGCCCGGTTCAGGAAGCCGAAGTTGTTGCGGATGTTGTTGGAATAGAGCGTCTGCAGCCGGCTGTCGACCACCTGGTACTGCTCGTCGGCCGTGGCGAGGTCCGCCCGCTGCAGCACCACGGCGGTGCAGACGTCACCGAAGATGAAGTGGGAGTCGCGGTCGCGGAAGTTCAGGTGCCCGGTGCAGATTTCCGGGTTGACCATGAGGACCGCCCGGGCGCTGCCCATGGCCACGGCGTCCCGCGCCTGCTGGATGCCAAAGGTCGCCGAGGAGCAGGCGACGTTCATGTCGAAGCCCCAGCCGCGGATGCCCAGTGCGTCCTGCACCTCGACGGCGATGGCCGGGTAGGGGCGCTGCATGTTCGAGGCAGCCACCAGCACGGCGTCGATGTCGCCCGGGCCGATGCCGGCGGCCTCCATCGCTTCCCGCGCCGCGGCGACGGCCATCTCGCACATGACCGAGGGCTGGTCATCGGGACGCTCCGGGATATCCGGGACCATGCGCTCGGGGTCGAGAATGCCCGACTTGTTCACGACGTAGCGCGAGCGGATGCCCGAGGCCTTGATGATGAACTCGACGGAACTGTGGGCCTGGGCGGGGAGCTCGCCGCGGCCGATGGCGTCGGCGTGCTCGCGGTTGTAGCTGTCGGCCCAGGCGTTGAAGGAGGCGACCAGCTCTTCGTTGCTGATGGCCTCCGGCGGGGTGTAGAGCCCCGTACCGCTGATGACTACCTCGTGCATGGACGCGCGCCTTTCAGCGCTGGTCCAGGGGGATATAGTCCCGTTGCGCGTAACCGGTGTAGAGCTGGCGCGGCCGGCCGATGCGGTAGCTGCCGGAAATCATCTCGTTCCAGTGGGCGATCCAGCCGACGGTGCGGCCGACGGCGAAGATCACGGTGAACATGCTGGTGGGGATGCCCAGGGCCTTGAGGATGATGCCGGAGTAGAAGTCGACGTTCGGGTAGAGCTTTTTCTCGATGAAATACTCGTCGGAGAGGGCGATCTCCTCGAGGCGCTTGGCGATCGCCAGCAGCGGATCGTTCTCCATGCCGAGCTCGGCGAGGACCTCGTCGGCGGCCTGTTTCATGACCTTCGCCCGCGGGTCGAAGTTCTTGTAAACGCGGTGGCCGAAGCCCATGAGGCGGAACGGGTCGTTCTTGTCCTTGGCCCGGGCGACGAACTCGTCGATCCGCGACACATCGCCGATTTCCTCGAGCATGTTCAACACGGCTTCGTTGGCGCCGCCGTGCGACGGGCCCCAGAGCGCGGCGATGCCGGAGGCGATGCACGCGAAGGGGTTGGCACCGGAGGAGCCCGCCAGGCGCACCGTCGACGTGGAGGCATTCTGCTCGTGGTCGGCGTGCAGCAGGAAGATGCGGTCCATGGCCTTGGCCAGCACCGGTGAGATCCGGCTCGGCTCGCAGGGCGTGCCGAACATCATGTGCAGGAAATTCTCGGCGTAGCCCATGCTGTTGTCGGGATACATGAAGGGCTGGCCTATGGAGAACTTGTAGCTCATGGCGGCGAGCGTCGGCATCTTCGCGATCAGCCGGAACGCCGCGACCTGCCGGTGGTGCTCGTCGGAGATGTCCAGCGAGTCGTGGTAGAAGGCGGAGAGGGCGCCGACCACCCCGCACATGATCGCCATCGGGTGGGCGTCGCGGCGGAAGCCGTTGTAGAAGGTGCGGATCTGCTCGTGGACCATGGTGTGGTTGTGCACGGTGCGCACGAACTGTTCTTTCTGGGTCTTGTCCGGCAGCTCGCCGTAGAGAAGGAGGTAGCAGGTCTCGAGGTAGTCGGAGTGCTCTGCGAGCTGGTCGATGGGATAGCCGCGGTGCAGGAGAACGCCCTTGGCGCCGTCGATGTAGGTGATCTGGGACTCGCAGGCGGCGGTGGAAACGAACCCCGGATCGTAGGTAAACATGCCGTTGGCGGTGAGGGCGCCCACGTCGACCACGCGCGGACCGATGGTCCCCTCGTGCACCGGTAGCTCGATCGCTCCGTCAATGCCGTCTACCGTCAGGGTTGCTTTCAAGTCGCTCATAGAGGGTCCCGATGCGCTGGTCAGTGGGGGCCCAACTATAGAGAGTAAGTCGATTTTGTCAACGCAGGGCGGGCCCCAACGGCGTGCCGGAGGACGGCGGGAAAGCCTTGCTTTCACGGCATCCGGGCGCTTCCTCGACCTTGGTCGAAGGCCGGTCTCCCTCGGCCTGCCAATTGTTTTTCCCGGGCCCACCCAATATACTTCGCCCGCGTTTTTCGAGCCCCGGTGGTCCTGCCGCCGGGCGCCCACCCAGCCCGGACAAGAACGGAAAAGCACTGTGAAGGATAACCGTCCCGTCAATCTAGACATCGGCACCATGCGCCTGCCCATTACGGCCTGGGCCTCCATCAGCCACCGCATTTCCGGCGTGGTTCTCTTCGTGGCCAGCATCGGCATGCTCTGGGCGCTCGACACGAGCCTGTCGAGCGCCGAGGGCTTCACCCGCCTCGGCGAGCTGCTGGCCAGCCTGCCGGCGAAAGCCGCGCTCTGGGTCGTGGGCACTGCGCTGATCTACCACAGCCTGGCCGGCATCAAGCACCTGGTCATGGATTTCGGCATCGGTGAGAGCATGGAGGGCGGCATACTCGGCTCGCGCCTGGTCATTGCCGGCGCCGTCGTGCTGTCTGTTCTCCTGGGGGTGTCGCTATGGTAACGGCCGTCACGAGTCTCGGCCGGTCGGGCCTGTCCGACTGGCTCCTGCAGCGGGTGAGCGCCGTGGTGCTCCTCGCCTGGTTCCTGGTCATCGGCTGGGTTGTCGCCACGGGTATCGACTACGCCGGCTGGCAGGCGCTTTTCGCAACTGCCTGGATGCGTATCTTCACGCTCCTCGCGGTACTCTCCCTCGCCGCCCATGCCTGGATCGGCATGTGGTCCGTGCTTACGGACTACCTCACGGAGCGGCTCATGGGCTCCAAGGGCAACGTGCTCCGCATCGGCCTTCAGCTGTGCATCAGCCTGTTGCTGTTCATCTACGTGATCTGGGGCGTCCAGATCCTCTGGGGTAACTAGCGTTATGGCAGGAATGCGTACCATCTCCTTCGACGGCGTGATCGTCGGTGGCGGCGGCGCCGGCATGCGTGCGGCGCTGCAGCTCGCCCAGTCGGGCTACAAGACCGCCGTGATCTCCAAGGTCTTCCCGACGCGCTCGCACACGGTCTCGGCCCAGGGCGGCATCACCTGTGCCATCGCCAGCGCGGACCCGAATGACGACTGGCGCTGGCACATGTACGACACGGTCAAGGGCTCCGACTACATCGGCGACCAGGACGCCATCGAGTACATGACCAGCGTGGGTCCCGAGGCCATCTTCGAGCTGGAACACATGGGCCTGCCGTTCTCGCGCACGGAAGAGGGCCGGATCTACCAGCGTCCCTTCGGCGGCCAGTCCAAGAATTTCGGCGAGGGCGGCCAGGCCGCGCGCACCTGCGCCGCGGCGGACCGCACCGGTCACGCGCTGCTGCACACCCTCTACCAGGGCAACATGAAGAACCAGACGACGTTCCTCAACGAATGGTTCGCCGTCGACCTCGTCAAGAACCAGGACGGTGCCGTGGTGGGCGTCATCGCCATCTGCATCGAGACCGGCGAGACGGTCTTCGTGAAGTCCAAGGCCACCGTCTTTGCCACGGGTGGGGCGGGGCGCATCTACGCCTCCACGACCAACGCGCACATCAACACCGGCGACGGCGTGGGCATGGCGCTGCGCGCCGGCTTCCCGGTGCAGGACATGGAGATGTGGCAGTTCCATCCCACGGGCATCTACGGCGCCGGCACGCTGGTGACCGAAGGCTGCCGCGGCGAGGGCGGCTACCTGATCAACAAGGACGGTGAGCGCTTCATGGAGCGCTACGCGCCGAACGCCAAGGACCTGGCCGGCCGCGACGTGGTCGCCCGGTCCATGGTGCTCGAGATCCTCGAGGGACGCGGCTGCGGCCCCGAGGGCGACCACGTCTATCTGAAGCTCGACCACCTCGGCGAGGAAGTGCTCGAGAGCCGGCTTCCGGGCATCTGCGAGCTGTCGCGCACCTTCGCCCACGCCGACCCGGTGAAGGAGCCGATTCCGGTCGTGCCCACCTGTCACTACATGATGGGCGGCATTCCGACCAACGTTCACGGCCAGGCCCTGACTATCGACGCCGACGGTAACGATCACGTCGTCCCCGGGCTCTACGCCTGCGGCGAGGTGGCCTGTGTTTCCGTCCACGGCGCCAACCGCCTCGGCGGCAACTCACTGCT
The DNA here is from genome assembly GCA_913048495.1 of uncultured Halieaceae bacterium. Lineage (GTDB taxonomy): Bacteria > Pseudomonadota > Gammaproteobacteria > Pseudomonadales > Halieaceae > Pseudohaliea. Next base: position 2,324 of record CAJWWA010000145.1, on the reverse strand, counting down.
CGATCTCGTGGTCTTCGGCCGCGCATCGGGCCTGTTCATCGAGAGCGCGCTGCGCGAGGGCATCGACCTGCGCGAGCCCTCCAGCGACGATATCGAGGCGGCCACCGCCGGCCTGCGCCGGATCAACGAGTCCAGCAGCGGCGAGAAGGCGGCGGACCTGCGCAAGGAATTGCAGAACGTCATGCAGAACCACTTTGGCGTGTTCCGCAAGGGCGACTTCATGCGCGAGGGCATCGACAAGCTCGAGGGGCTGCGCGAACGCATCGCCAATGTCCACCTCGAGGACAAGACCCAGGCCTTCAACACGGCGCGGCTGGAAGCGCTCGAGCTGCAAAACCTGTTCGAGGTGGCGGAGGCCACGGCCGTCGCTGCCGAGCAGCGCACGGAGAGCCGCGGTGCCCACGCCCGCGAGGACTTCCAGGAGCGCGATGACGAGAACTGGCTGTGCCACTCCCTGTATTTCCCGGAGGAGCGGCGCGTCGGCAAGCGGGCGGTCAATTTCACCCCGCGCACCGTCGACACCTTCCAGCCGAAAGTGCGGACCTACTGAGAGGCAGACCGATGTTGCAAGTCAGTATCTATCGCTACAACCCGGAGACCGACGCCGAGCCGCGCATGGAGGAGTTCCAGGTGGACACCGGCGGCAAGGACGTCATGGTCCTGGACGTGCTGGAGCAGATCAAGGCGGAGCAGGACAGCTCCGTGACCTACCGCCGCTCCTGCCGCGAAGGGGTCTGCGGCTCCGACGGCCTGAACATGAACGGCAAGAACGGCCTCGCCTGCATCACGCCGCTCTCCGAGGCGGTGAAGGGCAACAAGCTGGTCATCCGGCCCCTGCCGGGGCTGCCAGTCATCCGCGACCTCGTGGTCGACATGAGCCTGTTCTACCAGCAGTACGAGAAGGTCCAGCCCTACCTGCAGAACAACACGCCGGCGCCGGCCATCGAGCGGCTGCAGTCGCCGGAGGACCGGGACAAGCTCGACGGCCTGTACGAGTGCATCCTCTGCGCCTGCTGCTCCACCAGCTGCCCGTCCTTCTGGTGGAACCCGGACCGCTTCATCGGCCCCGCGGGCCTGCTCCAGGCCTACCGTTTCCTCGCCGACAGCCGGGACACGGCCACGGAGGAGCGGCTGGCGAAACTGGACGATCCGTTCAGCGTCTTCCGCTGCCACGGGATCCAGAACTGCGTCAATGTCTGCCCCAAGGGCCTGAACCCCACCCGGGCCATCGGGCACATCCGCAACATGCTGCTGTCGCGCGCCGCCTGAGGCGCGCTTTCCCTTCTAACCTCCCGACGAAACTGGCATAATATGCGCGCTATTGCGGGCGCGCCGGCACCCGCCTCCACTATTGCCGGCGGTGACCGTTCGGAAGGACATCATGCAGCAGCCCACAATGGAGCTCCTCTGGCGTAGCTCCCACATCGCTGGCGGCAACGCTACCTACGTCGAAGACCTGTACGAATCCTACCTCCGCGACCCGAACTCGGTACCCGAGCAGTGGCGCGACTACTTCGACAAGCTCCCCCTGGTCGAGAGCCAGGTGGCCAACCTGAAGGACATACCCCACTCGACGGTTCGCGACCGCTTCGCCCGCATCAGCAAGATGCGCGTGCGCACCGAGGCAACGGTCGCCCACGACGCCCAGGCCACGGAGTACGAGCGCAAGCAGGTCAGGGTGGTCCAGCTCATCTCGGCCTACCGGCAGCGCGGCCACCAGAAGGCCCGGCTCGACCCGCTGGGCCTCGCCGAGCGCGAGCACGTGGCCGACCTCGAGCTGTCCTTCCACGAGCTGTCCGAGGCCGACCTCGATACGGCCTTCCAGGTGGGCAGCCTGCATATCGGCCGCGAGAATGCCACCCTGGGCGAGATCGTCGACGCCCTCGAGCGCACCTACTGCCACCATATCGGCGCCGAGTTCATGCACATCGTGGACACGGAGCAGCGCCACTGGATCATGACCCGCATGGAGTCAGTCCGCTCCGCGCCGGACTACGGCCCGGACGTGCGCCGTCAGCTCCTGCGCCGGCTGATCAAGGCCGACGGCCTCGAGCGCTCGCTCGCTTCCAAGTACCCGGGGACCAAGCGTTTCGGCCTCGAGGGCGGCGAGAGCCTCATCCCCATGCTCGCCGAGATGGTGCAGCGCATCGGCTCCTACGGCGCCAAGGAGATCGTTATCGGCATGGCCCACCGCGGCCGGCTGAACGTCCTCGTCAACATCCTCGGCAAGAAGACCTCGGAGCTGTTCGCCGAGTTCGAGGGCCGCGCCCAGTACGACAGCTCCGGCGACGTGAAGTACCACCAGGGCTTCTCGTCCAACGTGA
>CAJWWA010000144.1 GCA_913048495.1 uncultured Halieaceae bacterium | reverse complement strand
CCCGTGCTTACCCGTGCTTTTTATCACCGCCCGCGCGACGTAGGGCGCGCCCCCGCGCGCGCCCTCGCGCCTCACATCCGCGCGCGTAGTCACTTGGCGGCCGAGATCGCCGCGAACCTGCCGCAACACGGCGACCAGTGACGGCGGTGCTTGCCACGGCGGCGGGATCGGCGTAAAAGGCAGCACCGGCGTACCGGCGCCCCTGTGGAGATCGATCCATGCCAGCGCAGCCAGCCCCCACCGTTGGTGGCGACGAGACCCTGTTCGAGGCCATAGCCGCCGACCTGCGCGAGGGCGGCTACAGCGTTCGTCACGGTGCCCTGCCGGAAGCACTCGCCGCGTCGCTCCGGACCGAGGTGGCAGCACTGCCGGCACAGTCCTTCCGGCCCGCCGGGGTCGGTCGCGCCGGCGACCACCAGCTCAACCGCTTCGTGCGCGGCGACGCCATCTGCTGGATCCAGGGCGCTTCGCCGGCCGCCGCGGCCTGGGTCGCCTGGACCGGCCGGCTGCGCGAGGCACTGAACCGCCACCTGCTCCTCGGCCTGTTCTCCTTCGAGAGTCACTATGCCTGCTACGGCCCGGGGGATTTCTATCGTCGCCACGTGGACGCCTTCCGCGGCGAGGCGAACCGGGTCCTGTCCCTGGTCGCCTACCTGAACCCGGGCTGGGGCCCGGCCGACGGCGGTGAGCTGGTGCTGTACCGCGACGCCGACGACCGTGAAGGCCTGCGGGTGACGCCGCTGCAGGGTACCCTGGTCACCTTCCTGTCCGAGGATATCCCCCACGAAGTGCTGCCGGCGGCCCGCCCGCGCTACTCCATAGCGGGCTGGTACCGGGTGAACGGCTCGAGCGCCGCGCGGGGGGATCCGCCGCGCTAGCCGTTGCCGAGCCGGGATTAGCTGAACTTCTGACTCGGGACACTAGCCCCGGCGCCAGCCGTGGTAGCGCTCCAGCAGCGCGAGCACCCGCTCGGGCGCATGCGCCTTCTTCCACGCGCCGGCGGCGAACTTGTTCGCCTCCGCCCAGGTCGGGTAGGCGTGGATGGTGCCCAGTAGCTTGTTCAGCCCCAGCTTGTGCTTCATGGCCAGCACGACCTCGGCCAGCAGTTCCCCCGCGTGGTCGCCCACGAGGGTGGCGCCCAGGATGCGGTCCTTGCCGGGCGCGGTGAGGATCTTCACGAAACCGCCGGGGTGGCCGTCGGCGATGGCGCGGTCGAGATCCTCGAGGTCGTAGCGGGTCACGGTGACCGCGATGCCGCGCTCCGCCGCTTCCGCCTCCGTGAGGCCGACGCTTGCGACCTCCGGGTCCGTGTAGGTCACCCGCGGGATGACCCGGTAGTCGACGGCGAAGCGCTTGAACTGGCCGAAGAGCGCGTTCACCGCGGCGTACCAGGCCTGGTGCGAGGCGACATGGGTGAACTGGTAGGGACCGGCCACGTCGCCGGCCGCAAAGATGTTCGGGTACAGGGTCTCGAGGTAGTCGTTGGCAACCAGCGGTGCGCCGGTGTCGATGCCGAGGTCCTCAAGGCCGTAACCGGTCAACCGCGGTCGCCGGCCGATGGCGCAGAGTAGCGTGTCGAAGGCATGGCGGTGCTCGGCGCCGTCGCATTCCGTGACCAGCACATCCGGCGCGCCGTTCTCCCCGGGTTCGCAGCGCACGGCGCGGTGGCCGGTGTGTACGCTGACGCCGTCGACAGCCAGGGTCTCGGCGATGACCGCGGCTGCCTCCTCATCCTCCCGGCCGAGCAGGCGCGGCAGCATCTCGACCACCGTGACCTGGCTGCCGAGCCGGGCAAAGGCCTGGGCGAGCTCGCAGCCGATGGGGCCGCCGCCGAGGACTACCAGTCTCGCGGGGGGCTCCGGGCGGGTCGCCATGGCATCCCAGAGCGTCTCGCTGGTCAGGCACTCCACCGCATCGAGGCCGGGCAGGGGCGGTACCACCGGGGCGGCACCGGCGGCGATGACGATGGCGCGGCTGGTCAGCCGCTGCTCGTTGCCGTGCTCGTCGCGGATGCTGACGGTCCAGGGATCCACGATCCGCGCGTAGCCGCGCGCGACGTCGACGCCCAGGCTCTCGTAGCGCTCCACGCTGTCGTGGGGCTCGATGGCCCGGATCACCGACTGCACGCGCTGCACTACCGTGGGGAAGTCCACCGTGACTTCCCCCGCGGGCTGGATGCCGTAGCGCTCCGCGTCGCGCAGGCGAGCCGCCAGCCGGGCACTGGCGAGCAGGGCCTTGCTCGGCACGCAGCCGGTGTTCAGGCAGTCACCGCCCATGGCCCCCGCTTCGACCAGGGTCACCCGTGAACGCACGGTGGCGGCGATGTAGGCGGACACCAGGCCGGCAGCACCGGCGCCGATGACCAGGAGATTGCGGTCGAAGCGCTTCGGCTTCTGCCAGCGCCGGTAGACCCGGCGGCGCTTCAGCGCTTCCGTGAGCTTGCGGGCGAGCAGGGGGAACAGGCCGAGGAGAACGAAGGAGGCGATCAGTTCCGGCGAGAGAATCCCGCTCGCGCTCTCCAGCTGCCCGAGCTGGGTGCCGGCGTTCACGTAGACGATCGTGGCCGGCAGCATGCCGACCTGGCTGACGAGGTAGTAGGTGCCGGCGCGGATCGGCGTGAGCGCCATCAGCAGGTTGATGATGAAAAAGGGAAACACCGGTACCAGGCGCAGCGTGAACAGGTAGAACGCCCCGTCGCGGCGCATGCCGTCGTTGATGGCCCGGAGCCGGTCACCGAAGCGGTCCTGCACCGTCGCGCGCAGCAGGTAGCGCGCAACGAGGAAGGCCAGCAGGGCGCCGATGCTGGAAGCAAAGGAAACGATCAGCGTGCCCTGGGCGAGGCCGAAGAGGGCGCCGCCGGCGAGCGTCATGATCGCGGCACCGGGCAGCGACAGCGCTGTCACCGTCACGTAGACGGCGAAGTAGCCGGCGATCAGCGCCAGCGGCTCGCTCTCCCGCAGGGCCTGGAACTGCGCCACGCTCTCGCGGGCGTAGGCGAGGGTCAGGTAGCGGTCGAGGCCGAGACCGAAGAACAGGCCGATGACGACGGCGATGGCGAGGAACAGGGCGAGGCGGCGCATGGCGGGTGTCCTTTCGATCCATGAGACGGTCAGTCCATGGGGCTGTCCCCTGCCCGGGGCCGGCTGGGGCCGGGCGAAGGTGGTTGCGCCCCGGGGGCGGGTGTAGCATGGCAGGACGCTCGCAGCGAGGGAACCGCCCATGGCCAGGGTACTCGTCACCGGCTCGACCGGTTTCATTGCATCGCACACGATCCTCAGGCTGCTCGAGGCCGGGCACGAGGTACGGGGTACGGCGCGCAGCGCGGAGCGTGCGGCCGCGCTCAACGCCACGCTCAGCCGCTACGCCGGCCGCGACATCGCCATCGACATCGTCGCCGCGGACCTCACCGGCGACGACGGCTGGGCCGAGGCCATGGACGGCATCGACTACCTGCAGCACCTGGCGTCACCGCTGCCGGCGAACCTGCCGAAAGACCACGATACGCTGATCCGGCCGGCCCGCGAGGGCGCGCTCCGCGCCCTGCGCGCGGCGAAGGCGGCCGGGGTGCGCCGGGCCGTGATGACCTCGTCCATGGCGGCCATCGCCTATGGCTGGGGCGACCGCCGCCCCGCGGTACTCGACGAGAGCCACTGGTCGAATCCCGACAACCTCGCGGACAACACCGCCTACACGCGCTCGAAGACGCTCGCGGAGCGTGCTGCCTGGGAGTACGTGGAGGGCGAAGGCGCCGGCCTCGAGCTCGCCTGCATCAACCCGGTGGTCGTGCTCGGGCCGGCGATGAGCGGCGATGTCTCGGCTTCCCTCCAGGTGGTCGTCCAGCCCATGCAGGGCAAGCTGCCGGCCTACCCGAAGCTCACCTTCGGCGTGGTCGATGTGCGCGACGTCGCCGATGCCCACGTCGCCGCCATGACCGACCCGGAGGCGCCGGGCCGGCGTTTTCTCCTCGGTGAATCCGTGCTCACCTTCAGCGAGATCGGCGACGTGCTGCGCGAGGCCTACCCGGCGCGCAAGCTGCCGAAGGGCGAGCTGCCCAACTGGCTGGTGCGCGCGCTGTCGCTGTTGAACCCCACGCTGAAGCAGATCGTCCCCGAACTCGGCAAGACCCGCGCCTTCGACAACAGCCGGGCGCGGGCCCTGCTCGGCCGCGACCTCGTGCCGGCGCGGGAGGCCATCCTCGAGAGCGCCAGGACGCTGGTCGACCTCGGCGAACTCTAGGGTCCCGGCGCGGGACACAACTGGCCTGCGCCCCTGTGCTATGTTTGCGCAGGAAGGCTTTACACGACCGTTTGCCCTGACCAGCTACCGGAGAACCCCATGCCCCTCCTGCGCGCTTTCCTCGTTGCCCTGCTGGCGCTGTTTCCGCTGCTGCCCTCTGCGATCGCACGGGCCGCCGATGCGCCCGTGGAGCGGCTGGCCCCGGTCTACCGCCACTCGATCCTGGTCGCGGACCTCGAGCGCGCCCTGACGCTCTACCGCGACGTGCTCGGCCTTTCGGTGAGCCGGGTGACGGACACACCGGCCGATTCCTACTCCTACCGTTTCTTCAACATCGAGCCCGGCGCCATGAAGCGCTTCGCCTACCTCGACGGTGATGGCGGGCACAGCAACGTTCTCGGCCTGGGCGAGGTGCCGGGCATCGCGCTCGGGCTGCCCGACAGCCCGCGCGCCGTCGCCTTCGTGCAGACCGTGGCCGATGTCGAGGGCGTGAAGGCCCGGGTCGAGGCCATGGGCCTCCAGACCATCGAACCGGTCGAGTTCATGAGCCGCGAGGCCGGCCGACCCGGCATGGAGTTCGGCATCATCGATTTTGACGGCCATCTCATCCTGGTCTACGGGCTCCTGCGCGACGACGAACAGGACGGGTAGCCGATGCCGGTGAGCCAGCCCGCCCGGAAAGCCGACACGCCCGCCCTGGTCCTCCCCTGGGTTCGCAGCCAGTTCCCGGCGCTTGCCGGGCCTGGAGAACAGGTCTTCTGCGCCAATGCCGGTGGCACCTTCGTGGCCGAGCCGGTGCTCGCGATCCTCGACGACTACCAGCGGCGCATGCGGGTGCAGCCCTACAGCCGCTTCGAGCCGTCCCGGGAGGCGGGCGCGGCGATGGACCGGGCGCGCGAGGGCTGGGCGGACGCGCTGGGCGTGCCGCTGTCGCAGCTGACTTTCGGCCCGTCGACCTCCGCCAACAGCTACGTCATGGCCCAGGCGCTCGCGCCGGGCTGGGAGCCGGGTGACGAGATCGTGGTTTCGGTGCAGGACCACGAGGCCAACCAGGGCGCCTGGCGGCGGGCCGCGGCGGCGCGCGGTGTCACCGTGCGCGAATGGCCCGTGGACCCGGTGAGCGGGGAACTCGACCCCGGGGACCTCTACCCGCTGCTCGGGCCGCGCACGCGCTGGGTGTTCTTTACCCAGAGCTCGAACATCCTCGGCAGTACCAACCCGGTGAAGGCCATCGCCGCCGCCGTGCGCGAGCGCAGCGACGCCCTGGTCGCGGTCGATGCGGTCGCTCACGCCCCGCACGAGCTGTGCAGCCCGGCGGAACTGGATGTCGACCTGTACCTGTTCAGCATCTACAAGGTCTACGGGCCGCACCAGGGCCTCATGTTCCTGTCGCAGGCCGCCGAGGCGGTCGCGACACCGCAGTGCCACTACTTCCTCGAGGGCGACAGCCACAAGCGTTTCAATCCCGCGGGCCCGCAGCACGCGGCGGTAGCCGGCTGTGCCGGTGTCCTCGACTATTTCGACGCGCTGGCCGCCCGGCTCGGCGCACCGGAGGCCGCCCCGCGCCGCGACCGGCTGGCCAGGGTGGGCGCCGCCATGGCCGCGCATGAGGCCGGCCTCGCCGGGCCGCTGCTGGCGCTGCTGGCCGACCGCGACGACGTGCGCCTCCTGGGCCGGCCGGACACCACAGGCCGCTCGGCCACCGTGTCCTTCGTGCCGGCGCGGCAGGTCCCCTCGGCGGTGGCCGCCGGCCTCCATCGCGCGGGCATCGGCGCGGAGAGTGGCCACTTCTATGCCCACCGCCTGCTCGAGGCCATGGGCATCGACCCGGCGAGCGGCGTGGTCCGCCTGTCGCTGGTTCACTACAACAGCCCGGCGGAGGTGGAGCGGGTCTGCGAGGCGCTGCGGGAAGCACTCGGCTGATCCGCACTCCCCCCCCGGGCTGCCGCTGCCACCATTCGCCACAATCGATCGCCAGACCGCCACGGGCCTGCCCCCGCGCTGCCCGCGGCGCGCGCTGTAATTCCCCTTGCCCGCCGGCGCTGCCGGCATCCACGGAGCAAGGAGACAGCCATGAAGAAGCCCCTCACCACTGCAGCCAGCGTCCTCGTCCTCGGCAGTGTGCTCGCCGCACCGGCCGGCGCGGCCGTTGCCACGGAGGTCAAGCGTGATGCCACGACCCTGACGGCCATTGCCGCCGGCGCGGCCGCCGGCGGTCCCCTCGGTGCCTTTCTCGGCGCCCTCGGTGGTGCCTGGCTCGGCGAGCAGGTCGAGCGCGCGGACCGCCTGCCTGCGGTCAGCGCGGAGCTCGCCGAGCGGGAACGCGACGTCGCAGGCCTCGAGCAGGACCTGGCCGCGCTGGACGAAGCCCTACGCGCAGAGCGCCGCGAGACCGCCCGCTACGCGCGCATGGCGCTCGAGCAGCTCGAGCTGGAACTGCTGTTCCGCACCGGTGAGAGCCGGTTGACCGACGCCGGCAGGGCCCGGCTCGGCCTGCTGGCGCAGTTTCTCGCCGCGAACCCGGATATCGAGGTGCGCGTGGACGGCTACGCGGACCCGCGCGGGCCGGCCGATGACAACGCCGTGCTCGCCCTGGACCGCGCGCAGGCGGTCGCCAGCGCGCTGGTGGATGCGGCCGTGCCAGTCGACCGGGTCTCGGTCCACGGCCACGGTGAGGGCCAGTCCCGGGCTGCCGAAGGTGATCTCGACGGCTATGCGCTGGAGCGGCGCGTCCGCATCGAGCTGCGGCGGCGCGGTGCCGCGATCGCCAGCAGCGACTGACCGGTAGCGACTGGGCGCGGAGCATCCGGGGCTCCGGCACCCTTCGACCTTGGTTGAAGGGTGCGCGCGGTCCCCCTTGTCTATACTGCGCCGAAAGCGCGGGCGGCCCAGCCCGCCGCCACGGCCAGCAGGGGGACACCATGGACAGGGATCAGGCTATCGCACACTGGCGGGCGGCCGCGGAAGCCATCGACTGGGTCCGCGCCCCGGAGACCATCCTCGACGACAGCGCGGCGCCGCTCTACCGCTGGTACAGCGATGGCCAGTGCAATACCTGCTACAACGCCATCGACCGGCACGTGGAGGCGGGGCGCGGCGACGAGCTGGCCCTGGTCTACGACAGCCCGGTGACGGACAGCGTTGCGTACTTCACCTACCGTGAACTCCGCGACCGGGTCGCCGCCTTCGCCGGGGGGCTGCGCGAGCTCGGGGTCGGCCCCGGCGACCGGGTGGTGATCTACATGCCCATGGTGCCGGAGGCGGTGATCGGCATGCTCGCCTGTGCCCGCCTCGGTGCCGTGCACTCCGTGGTCTTCGGCGGTTTCGCGGCCAGCGAGCTGGCGTTCCGCATCGACGACTGCCGGGCGAAGGTGGTGCTCTCCGCCTCCTGCGGCATCGAGCACGCCCGGATCATCCCCTACAAACCGCTCCTCGACGCGGCGGTCGAGGCCTGTGCGCACAAGCCGGCGCACTGCGTCATCCTGCAGCGCGAGGCCGAGCGGCTGCACGTCGAGGACATGCTCGTGACGCACCCGGTCATGGCCACCTCGGGCATGAACGGCATCCCGGGCATCACGTCGGGCGCGTGCGAGGCGCTCTGCGAGGCGACGGCGCAGCTGGACGCCGCGCACCCGGACGCCATCTGCCGCGCGTTCGCCTTCAAGCGCGCCGCGCCCTTCTCGTACGTCGACAAGAGCGGCTGGTGCTACCTCCTGAAGAGCGCGGGCGCGTGCAAGATCGCCGACTTTGGCGTCGAGCTGTACACGCGCCAGATCGAGTCGGAGCGCCAGTGCTCCGCGAGCGCGCCCGGGCTCGACAACCCGCTGTGCGTGGGGCTGCCCAGCACGCGCGACGACGCGCGCCTGATCACGCACGCCGACGCGGCCGCGATGGCCGCGCAGCTGCCCGACATGAACTACCCGGCGCCCGGCGCGGGCGGGCTGCCGCTGCCGCGCACCATCGTGGAGGCGATGAGCATGCTGGCGTTTGCGCGGCAGCAGGGCGTCACCGCCTTCTGGGGCGCGAGCCCCAACACCGACGCGGGCGACGTGCACATGCACTGGCCGACCGAGGACGCGAGCACGCTCATCTACCGCAAGGGCGAGAGCCGGTGCATCCTGATCGCCTCGGGCTTGGGCCCGCGCGCGCACATGTACGCGCACCTCAAGCCGTGCGACTCGAAGCAGGCCTCGGGCCTGCTCACGGTGGCCGCGGCGGCCGCGCCGCCGCCGCC
>CAJWWA010000143.1 GCA_913048495.1 uncultured Halieaceae bacterium | reverse complement strand
CCTCGAAACCCCGCCGCGCCTTTTCCGCCGTGGTCACGTCCGAGCGCCCGAGCATGGCGCGCAGGCGCGCGACGCGGGCTTCCCGCTCCGGCAGCAGGAAAGGCACGTCGAGGCGGATGAAGCGCTCGAGGCTGTCGAGCATCCTCGCGAGCAGCGGCAGGATCTGCCGCTCGATCACGGCCACGTCGCCGATGGACTGCTCGAGGGCCCCGATTTCCTCGTCCTGGGCCATCAACTGCTGGTCGAGCATGGCCACGTAGTCCTCGAGTCCGCGCACGATGCGCAGCTCGCCGCGGTAGTCCTCGAGCAGCCGGCGGTTCTCCGCGTTCAGCGCATCTACGGTGGCCTGGCTGTCGCGGCGCTCCCCGTTGCGGGCGAGCCCTTCGCTCTCGATCTGTTCGAGATTGCCCTGGGCGAGCAGGGACGGTGCCGCGATGGTTCCCAGGGCAACGAGGAGCGGCAGGGCGAGTCGGGTGTTGCGTGTCATGGGTTCTCCCGGTGCTGACGACGTTTTCCTGGCGGGTGTTACAAGGAAAAAGCAGGTTTGTGACGCCACCGTGTCAGAAAAAAGACAGAAGCCTGCCCGGCACCGCGAAGCCGCTGCCTTGTTGACCTGCGTCAAGGCCGGCCGGTCACTGTCACGGTTCTGTCAACGCAGTGTCATGGGCGAAAGCGACACTGCCCGGACTGCTCGTGCCGGGAAGCGCCCATGCCTGTCGAACCTGCCGCCGCCGTCGTTCGAGAGGCCGTAGCGGAGAAGCATCCGTCTCCGATTGCGCTCTGGACCGGCGTCGTTTTCTTCGTGTACCTGCTGCTGGTCGGCGTCAGCACTATCGGCACCGGCTTCAAGTGGATCTCCGGTGGAGCCGACGGCGCCGCCGCGATCTTCGCCTTTGCCAGCAACCCGGTGGTTGGGGTCATCCTCGGCACGCTGGCCACGGCGCTGGTGCAGTCCTCGAGCACGGTCACCTCGGTGATCGTCGGCCTGGTCGCTGGCGGTGTGCCCGTGTCCATCGCCGTGCCCATGATCATGGGCGCGAACATGGGCACGACCATCACCAACACCATCGTCAGCCTCGGCAACCTGCGCCAGCGCGGCGCTTTCCGGGCGTCCTTCGAGGCAGCGACGGTGCACGACTTCTTCAATCTCTACAGCATCGTGGTGTTCCTGCCGATCGAGATCCTGTTTCACCCGCTCGAGCGGACCGGCAGGGTGCTCGCCGCGGCACTGAGCGGCGGGCCGGAGGCTTCCGTCGGCGGTTTCAACCTCGTCGGCGCGGCAACGGACCCGCTCGGCCACGGGCTGCGCGACCTGCTCGGTGGCCTGCTGCCGCAGACGCCGGCGGCCCTGCTGACCATTACCGTGGGCGTCGGCTGCATCATCACCGCGGTACTCTGCCTGGGCGGCCTGTTGCGCGCGGCCATGACCGGGCGGGCGAAGGGGATCATCGACACGGCGATCGGCCGCGGGCCCCTGAGCGGGATCGCGTCCGGGACCCTGGTCACGGTGCTGGTGCAGTCGTCGTCCACGACCACGAGCCTGGTGGTTCCACTGGCGGGCGCGGGGGTGCTCTCGACCCGGCAGATCTACCCGTTCACTCTCGGCGCGAACATCGGAACCTGTGTCACGGCGCTGCTGGCGGCCACGGCGATCACGGGGCCGAACCAGGAGCTGGCGCTGCAGATTGCGCTCGTGCACCTGCTGTACAACGTCTTCGGCGTGCTCACGTTCACCCTGATGCCGGTGCTGCGAGATTTGCCGATCCACTCCAGCCAGTGGCTCGGCCGCCTCGTCGAGGGGCACCGGGGCTGGGCCCTCGGCTATATCGGCGGCCTGTTCTTCGTGCTGCCCGGCGTGGTGTTCGGGGCGGAATACCTGTTCGAGCGGCGCCAGCCGAACCTGCCGGTCGAGGTCTGTCAGCGTGAGGACATCGCCTGTCTGCAGGCAGAGGTGGAGGCCGTGGACCTGCGCCTCGAGTAGGCGCCGTCAGCGGTTCACGCGGGGCACGGCGGCCAGCAGCTCCCGCGTGTAGGGGTGCTCCGGTGCGGTGAGCACCCGTTCCGCTTCGCCCGTCTCCACCAGCAGGCCGTGGCGCATCACGCCGACGCGGTGGGCAAGCCCCGGCACGATGGACAGGTCGTGGGTAATGAACAGCATCGCCACGCCGTCCTCCCGCTGCAGCTCCGCGAGGAGCGCCAGCACGTCAGCGCGGATGGAGACATCGAGCGCGCTGGTCGGCTCGTCACAGATGATCAGCTCCGGGTCCACCGCGAGGGCGCGGGCGATGGCGACGCGCTGGAGCTGTCCGCCGGAGAGTTCGTGCGGGTAGCGGCGCGCGCAGTCCGCGGGCAGCCGTACCCGCTCGAGCAGTGCCCGCACCCGCGCCTCGCGACGGTCTTGCGAGGCTTCCACGCCCAGGCTGAGCATGCCCTCGGCGATGATCGCGCCGATCGCCATGCGCGGGTTCATCGAGCTGTAGGGGTTCTGGAAGATCACCTGGATGCGGCGGCGGAAGGCCTGCCGCGCGGCGCGGTCCAGGCCGTCGATGCGCGTACCGTCGAAGTGGATCTCGCCAGCGCTCGCGGCCTCGAGACCGAGGATCGCGCGGCCGAGGGTCGATTTTCCGCTGCCCGACTCGCCGACCAGGGCGAAGGTCTCGCCGCGGGCGAGGGTGAGGGAGACGCCGTCCACCGCGCGGGTGACGTCCTGCACACGGCGCAGGAGGCCGCCGCGCACCGGGAAATGCACCTTCACGTCGCGCACCTCGAGGAGCGGCGCCGCCTGCACCGGCGGCAGGAAGGCATCCTGTCCCGGCAGCGCATCGATGAGGCGCTGGCTGTAGTCTTCCTTCGGCGCGTCGAAGAAGCTGGCCACGCTGGCTTCCTCGATGATGCGCCCGCGGTACATGACACCGACCCGGTCGGCGGTCTGCCGCACGACACCCATGTCGTGCGTGATCAGCAGCACCGCGAGGCGACGCGAGCGGGCGAGCTCGCGGATGAGTTCCAGCACCTGCTTCTGGATGGTCACGTCCAGCGCCGTGGTCGGCTCGTCGGCGATGAGCACTTCCGGCTCGCAGGCCAGCGCCATGGCGATCATGATCCGCTGTTGCTGGCCCCCGGAGAGCTGGTGCGGGTAGAAGCCCATGCGCTGGCGCGGGTCCGGGATGCCCACCTCCTCGAGCAGCGAGGCTACGCGGTCGCGCAGGGCGGCGCCGCGCAGGGCCGTGTGCAGGCGAAGCGTCTCCGCCACCTGCCGGAACACGGTCTGCACCGGGTTCAGGGCACTCATGGGGTTCTGGAAGATCATCGCCATGCGCCGGCCGCGGACGGTCTGCATGCGCGCCTCGGGCAGGGCGAAGAGATCCGTGTCGCCCATGAGGGCGCGGCCGCTGCCGACGCGCAGCGCGTCGGGCAGCAGGCGCATGGCGGCGAGCGAGGTGATGGACTTGCCGCTGCCGGATTCCCCCACGAGGGCGAAGATCTCCCCGGCGCGCAGGTGGATGGCGACATCCTTGACCAGCGCCTGCGCCGTTTCCGCCAGTTCGACGGAAAGGCCCTCGAGGGTCAGCGTATCAGCCTGCTGGTTCATGCGGCCTCCGGTCCGAGCCGCGTGCGCGGGTCAAAGGCGTCGCGCACGAGGTCGGCGAACAGGTTGGCGGGCAGCACCAGCAGGAACATGAACAGGAAAGCCCCGCTCAGGGTCCACCAGATCGCCGGCTCCCGGGACAGCTCGGAGCGCGCGCCGTTGATCATGTTGCCCCAGCTGCCCATGCTCGGGTCCACGCCGACGCCGATGTAGGACAGCACCGCTTCCGCCAGCACCAGGGCGCTGAAGTCGAGTACGAAGGTGATGAGGATGATGTGCACCGTGTTCGGCAGGATGTGCCGGGCGAGGATGCGGCCGTGGCTCACGCCGAAGGCGTGGGCGGCCTGCACGTAGCCGAGCTGGCTGATCTTCAGCGTCTCGGCACGGATCAGCCGGCATAACGTGGACCAGCTCGTCACCCCGAGGATAAAGCAGAGGGCGATGAACTTGGCATCGGCCTTCTCGAGCCCGGTGGGAAAGGCGTCGGGGTTCAGGTCGATGTAGACCTGGAACAGCAGCACCGCCGCTGCGATGAGGAGAATACCCGGGATGGAGCTCAAGGTGGTGTAGAGATACTGCACCACGTCGTCCACCCAGCCCTTGAAGTAGCCGGCGCTGACGCCGAGGGTCACCGCGATGGGCAGCATTACCAGCGTGGACAGGGCCCCGATGAGCACCCCGGTGCGGATGCCCTTGAGGGACTGGTAGAGCACGTCCGTGCCGCCGAGGTCGGTGCCGAGCACATGGTAGTGACGGCTGATGCTCACCAGCCAGACAGCGGTGCAGGCCAGCACCCCCTGCACCCACCAGGAGCTCCCCCAGGGCAGGGCGCTGCGCCGCAGCAGCCACCATTGCGGCAGGATGAGCAGGGCGGCGAGGGCGAGTCCCCAGGCCAGGGCGACGGCGCTGCGCCGGGCCACATCGGCCCACTTGTCCTCGGGGTCGTCAAGGCTTGCACCCGCGTGGCGCAGGGGCGGGAAGTCGCGCACGGTGTTGCCGGCCTCGTCCTTCAGGGTCTGTTTCTCGAAGGAGCGCAGGGCGAAGGGCGCCGAGTAGGTGCGCTCGAAACGCTCGCCCATGCCGGCGGTCAGCGTGTCGAGGACGCTGGTGACCTGGTTGTCGTAGAAGACCTCGTCGGTGGTGACGCCCTCCGGCGGCGGCAGGGCGCGCCGGAAGTGCAGCGAGTCGAGGAGGGCGACGCCGACATAGGCAACGATCACCGTGAAGGCGGCCATGCCGAGGCGGGAGGCGAAGACCTGGCGCCAGCGCTCCCGGGCCTGCGGGTCGCGGCGCAGGCGCCAGAAGAACAGCACCAGCGCGGCGACGAGCAGGAAGATGAGGGCGTCGGACCAGAGAATGACGGGTTTCATGGGCTTCGCCGGCTCCTAGGACAGGCGGACCCGGGGGTCGGCCCAGGTGTAGGAGATGTCGGTGAGGATCAGGCCGACGATGTAGAGGATCGAACCGATGAACACCATGCTGCGGACGATGGCGAAGTCCTGCGAGTTGATCGCGTCGAGCATGTAGGAACCGAGCCCCGGGATACCGAAGAAGGATTCGATGAGCAGGCTGCCCATGAACAGCATCGGCACCAGCACGACCACCCCGGTAAGGATCGGGATAAGCGCGTTCGGCAGGATGTGCCGGAACAGCACCGCGAGCTCGCTGCAGCCCTTGGCGCGCGCCGTGCGCACGTAGTCCTGGTTGGCCTCCTCGAGGAACAGCGTGCGGTACCAGCGCGCGCCGGCGCCGATGCCTGCGACCACGCCGACGAGAACGGGCAGCAGCAGGAATTTCCATACCTGCCCGTCCGCATGGAAGCCGCTGATGGGAACGAGGCGCCAGGTCTTGGCCACCAGGTACTGGCCGCCGATGATGTAGAACAGGTAGGAGATGGACATGAGCGCCACGAACACGATCACCGCGGCCCGGTCGAGGCGGGTCGCGTGGAACATCACCACCATCAGGGCCACGCAGATGTTGACGCCGATGCCGACGATAAAGGTCGGCAGCGCGACCGCAAGGCTCGGCCCCATGCGCCGGCGCACATCGGTGCTGATGTCGCGGCCGCTCTCCGAGCGTCCGAAGTCGAAGGCGAAGAGGCGCACCGACTTGGCGAAGAAAATGGTTTCCGTCACCGCGTCGAGGCCGCCGGCGGCGTCGTTGTAGAACAGCGGCTTGTCGTAGCCGTTTTTCGCCTTCCAGTTCTCGATCGCCTCCGGCGTTACGTACTTGGCCCCGAGCTGGGATACGGCCATGTCGTCCGGCGAGTTGACCACGAAGAACAGCACGAAGGTGAGCAGGTTGACGCCGATGAGAATGGGGATGGCGTAGAGCAGGCGTCGGACGATGTAGGCAAACACGAGAGGTCCTCTTCTAGCGCGCCGTTGCCCGCTGCCGGCGCCGGTAGGCGATGACGCCGGGCAGCAGCAGGGCGATGATGAGCGCGGTGCCGGCGTAGAGCGGCCAGGTCACGGGCTGGTTCCACTGCCGTCGCTTCGCGACCCGCAGCTCAGGGTCGATGCGCAGGTACTTGAGGGTGTTCTTGGAGATGCCGTGGCGTTTCGTGTTCTGCACCCAGGCGTTGTTCAGGTAGACGTCCTTGGGGTAGTAGGCATAGAGCCAGACCGCGTCCTCGCGGTACATGTCGACCATCCTTGCCACCATGGCGTCGCGGGCAGGGCCGGGCGGTTCCACGCGCATGGCCTCGAACAGTGCGTCGTACTCGGGCCGCTCGTAGCTGGCATTGTTGGTGCCGTCACAGTTGCACACCAGCGGGCTCTCCGGTCCGTAGAGCAGGAACAGGAAGTTCTCCGGGTCCGGGTAATCGGCCAGCCAGCCGTGAGAGAAGATCTGCGTGTTCCCGGTCAGCAGCTTCTCCCGGGTGCGGTTCCAGTCCGCGGGGCGGAACTCCACCTGCACGCCGATGCGCGAAAAGGCGCGGTCGATCCAGTTCATGCTCGTCGTCGAGATCGCCTGGCTCTGCACATCGATGAAGATCTTCAGCGGCTCGCCGGTGCGCGCATCGCGGCCGTTCGGATAGCCGGCCTCCACCATGAGCCGGCGGGCTTCCTCGATCGGCTTGCGCCGGGCCTCGCCGTCCACCCAGTCGTGGGTGTAGGGATTGATCCCCTCGGCGCCCTCCTTGTGCCCCGGGATGCCCGGCGGTATCGGCGAGTGGGCCACGATGCCGTTGCCCTTGTAGAAGATGTTCAGGTATTCCTCGACGTCGAAGGCGATCTGCAGCGCCCGGCGCAGCTTGCGCCGCTCCTCCGTGTAGCCGCCGAGCACCGGGTCGCGCATGTTGAAGCCGTAGTAGTAGAGCCCGGGCTTCACGTCCGGCGACAGGGTGATGCCGTGGTCGGCGAGGTCGTCGGCGAGCTCCAGGCCCTCGGGGCCGACGACGAAGGCGCGGTCGAAGACGCTGTTGGTGTTGCCGTGCACCTCGCCGGAGCGGTCGTAGTAGCCCTGGAGGAACTTGGTCCACAGCGGCAGCACCGCTTTCTCCAGCCGGAACTCGGCGCGGTCGATGAAGGGAACCGCCTTGCCGGCATCGGCGAGCAGCCCCTTCTCCCGGTCCCCGGGCGCGCCCTCGCTCGGGTACGTGTCGCCGTGGTAATTGGGATTGCGCTCGAGGACGATCTCGCTGTTCGGGTCGTTCTTCACCATCATGAACGGGCCCGAGCCCACGGGCCACCAGTCCAGGGTGAGGTTGCTCTCGGTGAAGCCCGGGTTGTGGAAAAAGGCGTCCACCTCAGCCGGTACCGGCGAGAAGAAGTGCATGGCGAGCCAGTACACGAACTGCGGGTAGCGTCCGTTGATGGTGATCGTGTAGTTCCGGTCGTCGAGGACCTCCACCCCCGCGAGGTCGAAGTCCCGCAGGTCCAGCCAGCCGTCCCGGGGCGCGTCGCCGAGTTCGGCGGTCAGCGCCTCCATGCCGACAATGTAGCGTCCCATGAAGCCGATCATCGGCGAGCCGGCCTCCGGGTCGGCGAGACGCTTGATGGCGTAAGCGTAGTCCTCGGCCCGCACCGGCCGCGAGCCGGTGTGCGCAAAGTCGCCGATCTGCCGGTAGCGGCGCCCCTCGGCCGGGTCGTCGAAGCGATAGCGCGGCGCGCCGTCGTCCGTGCGCGCGAAGGCGGGGTGCGGCTGGTAGCGGGCGTCGGCGCGCACGGTGAGGTGATAGCGGCTGTAGGCGGCTTCATCGGCCCGCTCTGCCGGCAGGGGCTCGCCGCCCGCGTCGAGATAGGTGACCGACGGCATGGCCTCCACGCCCAGCGGTTCGAGCTCGTAGGGACGCTTGAGGAAATGGTAGCCCAGCGGTGGCTCGTAGACCTGCATGAGGAAGAGCGATTCATCGGTGGCATAGGAGATCGCCGGGTCGAGGTGCTTGGGCGGCGCCGGCGACATGACCGAGTAGTAGGTGAGCTTGCCCTCCTCGGGGGGCGGGTGCGGGTTGTTCCAGGGCCCGTCGCCGCAGCCGGTGAGCAGCAGGCAGGCACAGAGGAGGAGGCTGCGCCGGCGTGGAGCAGGGCGCTGGTCGGGGTTGTCGGGCGCTTGCACGGCGTCCCACTCGCTTCGGAAAGGGCGGAGCATAGCAAAATCCGGGCGCCAGGCTACCCCGCTCGTGCGCGACACTGGGGTAGCCGGCCCTGCGCCGCTATCATGCGGGCCCGGACCGAGGGAAAGGACCATGCAAGGCACCGCCGCGCACGGGCAGGAATCGCTGCCCGTCGACGCGATTCTCGACGACCTCGCCCGCGCCCTCGCCACCCGTGGCGAGGCGCTCCTGCAGGCGGAGCCGGGGGCGGGCAAGACGACCCGCGTTCCCCTGCACCTGCTCGACGCGCCCTGGCTCGCCGGCCGCCGCATCCTCCTGGTGGAGCCGCGGCGCCTGGCGGCGCGCAGCGCGGCGGCATTCCTCGCCGGGCGCCTCGGCGAAGCGCCCGGCGAGCGGGTGGGCTACCGCGTCCGCGGCGACACTCGCTGCGGGCCGCGGACGCGTCTCGAGGTCGTGACCGACGGCGTCTTCCTCCGCCTGC
>CAJWWA010000142.1 GCA_913048495.1 uncultured Halieaceae bacterium | reverse complement strand
CGAATATGACCTTTGACCGAGAACGGATGCGAACAGCCGCGAGCCGCGGGCGTCGTAGAAGTGCTTGGGGTCGACGCGCTTCTGTGCCGCGCGCAATCCGGCCAGGGCCTCGCTGCGGCTGTCGCCCACGGCCGGGTGCAGGTCGTGAAACGCGACGTTTCCCGGTGCCGGGCTGCCGCCGCCTTCAGCCATGATCCGCCGCCAGCCGGATGCCGCTGAACTGCCAGCGGTCCGCGGGATAGAAGAAGTTGCGGTAGCTGTGCCGCAGCTGCCCCACCGGGGTGACGCAGGCGCCCCCGCGCAGCACCCACTGGTTGCACATGAACTTGCCGTTGTACTCGCCGATGGCACCCTCGCCCGGCGCAAAGCCCGGGTAGGGCCCGTAGGCGCTCGCCGTCCACTGCCAGCAGGCGCCGTAGAACTGGGCCGGTCTTGGTGCCGCGGGCCGCGGGTGGAGGTGGCCCGCCTCGATGCCCGAGGGCTTGGGTGCGAGGGTCGCGGCCGCGGTCTCCCACTCGGCTTCGCCGGGCAGCCGCGCCCCGGCCCAGCGGGCGTAGGCATCGGCCTCGTAGCCGCTCACGTGCACCACCGGCGCCGAGGGGTCGCGGCGACGCAGGCCGTACAGCGTGAACTCGTCGTCGCCGCGCCAGTACAGCGGCGCGGCCCAGCCCTCGCGCCGGGCGAGGTCCCAGCCGTCGGCCAGCCAGAGCTCCGGGCGCCGGTAGCCGCCGTCCTCGACAAAGGCTTCGAACTCGCCGTTGGTCACCAGCCGGCTGGCGAGACGGAAGGGCTCGAGCCAGCTGCGGTGCCGTGGCAGCTCGTTGTCGAAGGCGAAGCCGTCACCGGCGTGGCCGGTCTCCACGAGCCCGCCCTCGAAGGAAAGCCACTCGAGCGGCGGCGCCTCTGCCGCCGCCAGCGCCGGCGCTTCGGCAAGGGCCGGCGCCAGCGGGTTCGCGGCCAGCGAATACTTGATGTCCGTGTGGAAGAGCTCCTGGTGCTGGCGCTCGTGCTCGATGCCGAGGCGGCAGCGGGCCGCGATCACCGGGTCCGCCGCCGGGTCATCGAGGAGCGGCCGCAGCGCGGCCTCGACGTGCTCGCGGTAGGCGAATACCTCGTCGAGGGTGGGCCGGGAAAGTAGCCCGCGCTGCGCTCGCGGGTACTGCTCGCCCACACCGTTGTAGTAGGAGTTGAACAGCACCTCGAAGGCCGGGTGGAAGACCCGGTAGCCGGGGCTGAAGGGGCGGAGGATGAAGGTCTCGAAGAACCACGTGGTGTGCGCGAGGTGCCACTTGGGCGGGCTCGCGAAGGCGGCCGCCTGCAGGCCGTAGTCTTCGGCCTCGAGGCCCGCGCAGGCCGCCACGGAGGCGGCACGGGTCGCGGCAAAGGCGCCGCCGAGCCACCCGTCGCTGTCGCGGGGGGAAGCCGGGATGGCAGAGTCGTTCGCTGAAGTGATGACGGCGCCTGCTGTTTCCCGCTGCGGTGAGCTTACCCGGGGCCGCGCGCGGCGGCGCTACCCGGGCCCGTTCCCCAACAGCATAGCAACTTTCCCGGCGAGCGGCAGGTCAGTGCTCCCGCGTCGCGCGGAAGTCGATGTCCGGCCAGCGCTCTTCCATCAGCGACAGGTTGACCCGCGTCGGCGCCAGGTAGGTGAGATAGCCGCCGCCGTCTTCCGAGAGATGCTCCGCCGCTTTCCTGCGGAATTCCTCGAGCTTGCGCGGGTCGTCGCAGTAAACCCAGCGCGCAGTGTAGACGTTCACCGGCTCGTAGAGCGCCTCGACCTTGTACTCGTCCTTGAGCCGGTAGGCGACCACGTCGAACTGCAGCTGCCCCACGGCGCCGACGATGAGATCCGTCGAGGTCAGCGGTGCGAAAACCTGCGTCGACCCCTCCTCGGAGAGCTGCTGCAGGCCCTTCTGCAGCTGCTTCGACTTCATCGGGTCGCGCAGGCGGATGCGCCGGAACAGCTCCGGCGCGAAGTGCGGGATGCCGGTGAACTGCAGCGCCTCGCCGCCGGTGAAGGTGTCGCCGATCTGGATCGTGCCGTGGTTGTGCAGGCCGATGATATCGCCTGCCACGGCCTCCTCGACCAGGGCCCGCTCGCCGGCCTTGAAAGTCACCGCATCGGCGATGCGGATGTCCTTGCCGATGCGCACGTGGCGCATCTTCATGCCCTTCTCGTAGCGGCCGGCACAGACCCGCAGGAAGGCGATGCGATCCCGGTGCCGCGGGTCCATGTTGGCCTGGATCTTGAAAACGAAGCCACTGAAATCCGGCTCCGCGGCGGCGACAGTGCGTGTCGTGGTCTCCCGGTCCAGGGGCGCCGGCGCCCAGGCCACGAAGTCGTCGAGCATCTCGCGCACGCCGAAGTTGGCGAGCGCCGTGCCGAAGAACACCGGCGTCAGGCGCCCGGCGAGGAACTCCGTCTTGTCAAACTCGTGGCTGGCACCGCGGACGAGCTCGATCTCCTCGCAGAAGTCCTCGTAGTCTTCGCCGAGCAGGGCGCGAGCCTCGTCGCTGGCCAGGCCCTCGATGCGCGTATCCGGGTGCAGCTCGCGCCCGTGGCCCGGCTCGAAGACGTGCACCGTGTCCGTGTACAGGTTGTACACGCCGCGGAAGTGACCGCCCATACCGATGGGCCAGTTCACCGGCGCCGCCGCGATGCCGAGCACTTCCTCGATCTCGTCGAGCAGCTCGATGGCATCGCGGATGTCGCGGTCCAGCTTGTTGACGAAGCTGATGATCGGCGTGTCGCGCAGGCGGCACACGTTCATCAGCTTGATGGTGCGGTCCTCGACACCCTTGGCGCCGTCGATGACCATGAGCGCGGAATCCACTGCCGTGAGCGTGCGGTAGGTATCCTCGGAGAAATCCTCGTGCCCCGGGGTGTCGAGCAGGTTGACGACGCAGTCCCGGTAGGGGAACTGCATCACCGAGGAGGTCACGGAGATGCCCCGCTCCTGCTCCATGCTCATCCAGTCCGAGGTGGCGTGCGGCCCCTTCTTGCCTTTCACCATGCCCGCGGTCTGGATGACGCTGCCGAGGAGCAGCAGCTTCTCGGTCATGGTCGTCTTGCCCGCGTCCGGGTGGGAGATGATGGCGAAGGTGCGGCGCCGGGCGACGGCGTCGTTCGCGGCGGTCTCGGTCATGGGGTGCCTGGTTCACGGTTCTCGGGGGGCGCGAGTGTAGCAGAGGCACGGGAGCCACGCCCGCGCCGCGCGGCTATAATCGCGCCATGCTGAGCCCCCACCCGGACCCCGACGCCTACCGCGCCTCCCTCGCCAACCTGCGCAGCCTGCTGGCCATCCGCGCCATCGCCCTGTTCGGCCAGGCCGGCGTCCTCGCCTGGGTGCTAGCGGCCAGCCGCGGCTCGGCAAGCCTGGCCGGGCTGAGCGCCAGCCTCGCGCTCCTCGCCGCCTTCACCGTGGCGACCTTCTGGCGCAGCCGGAAACCCTGGCCGGTGACCGACGGCGAGTTTTTCGGCCAGCTCCTCGGCGACGTGGTCCTGTGGAGCGCGCTCATGTACTTCAGCGGTGGCGCCAACAACCCGTTCATCTCCTACTACATCGTGCCCGTGGTGGTCTCGGCGGCGGTCCTGCCCTGGCGCTACACCTGGCTGGTGACCGGCGCCTCCCTCGCCGCCTACAGCGTGCTGCTCTACGTCTACGTACCGCTGCCGCTGTTCTCGCCGCACGCGGCCATGGGCCACGGCGATGCCGGCAACGTGCACACGCTCGGCATGTGGTTCAACTTCCTGTTCAGCGCGGGGCTGATCACCTATTTCGTGGTGCGCATGGGCGCAATCCTGCGGGCCCAGGCAGCCGGCGACGCCAAGCAGCGCGAGGACCGCCTGCGCAACGACCAGATCATGGCCGTGGCCAGCCTCGCGGCGGGCACGGCGCACGAGCTGGCCACGCCGCTGGCGACCATGACCGTGACCGTCGACGAACTGCTCGCGGACCCGGCGCTGCCCGCCGATGCCCGGGCCGACTGCGAGATTCTCCGCGACCAGCTCGCGACCTGCCGGAGCACGCTGCGCGAGCTGTCGAGCACCGCGGAGCTGACCTCCGCGACCCGTCCCCGCCGCCAGCCCCTCGATGCCTTTGCGCGGGAGACCCTGGAGCGCTGGGCCGTGCGCCGGCCGGCGGTGCGCCACGGCTTCGAGTCACAGGCCGGGCCCGCACCGGCGGTACTCACCGAGCCCACGCTGGCGCAGGCGCTGGAGAACCTGCTCAACAATGCCGCCGACAGCGGCGGCGACCGGGTCGAAGTCAGCGCCCGCTGGAACGACCGCGAAGGCCAGGTCACGGTCCGCGACAACGGCCCCGGCATCCCCCGGGAGCTGCTCGCGGACCCCGGCAAACCGGTGCTGCTCGGCAGCCGCAAGGGGCTCGGTATCGGCCTCATGCTAAGCCACGCGGCGGTGGAACGGCACGGCGGGCGTATCGAGCTGCGCAATCTCGACGGCGGCAGCGAGGCGCGGCTGGTTCTGCCGCTCGCGCCGCAAGGGGAGACCGACGGCAGCACGACCCGAACCGTGGCAGAACCGACAGGAAACGAGGAGCAGGCATGAGCCGGGAACGGCTGTTGATCGTGGACGACGACCCGGCGTTTACCCGGATCATGGCGCGCGGCCTCGAGCGGCGCGGCTTCGAGGTGCTCGTCTGCAACGATGCGGACACGGCGCTGGCACGCTGCCCGGGCTTTGCGCCGAGCCACGTGCTGCTCGACCTGAACATGCCGGGCACCTCCGGCCTGGTCGCGCTCCCGGCTCTCCTCGCCTGCGCGCCGGGCGCGCGCGTGGTCGTTCTCACCGGCTACTCGAGCATCGCCACCGCGGTGGAAGCGACCAAGGCCGGCGCGACCAACTACCTCTGCAAGCCCGCGAGCCTGGACGAGATCCTCGCCGCCTTCGGCGAGGCCGCGGCCGAGCCGGTGGCTGTCCCCAGCCAGCCCACCTCCCTGGACCGGCTGGAATGGGAGCACCTGCAGCGGGTGCTCCGCGACCACGACGGCAATATCTCCGCTACCGCGCGGGCGCTGGGCATGCACCGGCGCACCCTGCAGCGCAAGCTGGCGAAGCGGCCGGTGCGGCACTGACCCAGATCAATAAAAAGATTCATTATCGGATGTTAATAGGAATTATTCCCGTATAGAATGCCCGTCCCGTGAAGAACCCTTCACCGCTGGTAACAGTAAGGACAGCATTCCATGGCCCGCAGACACGCCTTTTTCCCTCTCCTTCTCAGCCTGAACATCCTCCCCGCCTCCCTGGCCGTCGCGCAGGGTGACAGCCCGGTGCTCGAAGAGGTGCTGGTCACCGCCAGCGGCTCCCAGGTCGAGCTGACCCCGGCCTATGCCGGTGGCCAGGTCGCCCGCGGCTGGCGCGCGGGCCTGCTCGGCAACCTCGACTACCTGGAGGCGCCCTTCTCGGCCACCGCCTACACGGAGGCACTGATCCACGGCCAGCAGGCCGAGAGTGTCGGGGATGTACTCGAGAACGACCCCATGGTCCGCACCGCCAAGGGGTTCGGTAATTTCCAGGAGGTGTACATCGTCCGCGGCTTCCCCGTGTACTCCGATGACCTCACCCTGAACGGCCTCTACGGCGTGCTGCCGCGGCAGTTCGTGGCCGCCGAGCTGCTCGAGCGCGTGGAGGTCTTCCGCGGCGCCAACGCCTTCCTGAACGGCGCCGCACCCGGCGGCAGCGCCGTGGGCGGTACCGTAAACCTGGTACCGAAGCGCGCCCCGGAAGACGGCATCCGCCGCGTCACCCTCGGCTTTACCGGGGAGGACCAGCTCGACGCGGCCCTGGACCTGGGCCAGCGCTTCGGTGCAGCCCGGGAATGGGGCGTGCGCGTGAACGCCATCACCCGCGAGGGCGAAGGCGGCATCGAGAACCAGGAAGCCGACCTCTCGGTCTTCTCCATCGGCGCGGACTACGCCGGCGACCGGCTGCGCTTCAGTGCGGATCTCGGCTACCAGGACAACCGCATCGACGCACCGCGACCGCAGGTCACGCCTTTCGGCGCCATCCCCGCGGAACCGGACAGCGCCGACAACTTTGCCCAGCCCTGGACCTTCACGGCCGAGGAGCAGCTCTTCGGCGTCATCCGCGGCGAGTGGCTGGTCTCCGAGGCCGTCACGGCCTGGGCGGCGGTCGGGGGCCGCTCCGGTGAGGAGGCCAATGTCCTCGCCAACCCGAACAGCGACGGGGCGGGCAACCTGAGTGCCTACCGCTTCGACAACACCCGGGAGGACACGGTGCTCTCCACCGATCTCGGCGTCGCCGCGCACTTCGACACCGGCAGCGTCGGCCACCGGGTGGTCCTGTCCGCCTCCGCGGTCGATCTCGAGTCAAAGAATGCCTACGCCTTCTCCAGCTTCGTCGACACGTTTGCCAGCAACCTCTACAACCCGGTCGTCGTGGCACCCCCGGTGCCGGACTTCTTCACCGGCGGCGATCTCGGCGACCCGCTGACCACGGAAGAGGTCGAGAACCGCAGCGTGGCCATCGCCGATACGCTGTCCTTTGCGGACGGCACCGTGCTGCTCACGGCGGGCCTGCGCTACCAGGAGGTGGAAACGCGCAGCTTCGACTTCAACAGCGGCATCGAGCTCTCCGGTTACGACAGCGACGCGGTCACCCCGGCGGCCGGGATTGTCTGGCGCGTGGACGAGGGCCTGTCGCTCTACGGCAACTACGCCGAAAGCCTGCAGCCCGGCGAGATCGCCCCGGCCTCGAGCGGCGGCACGCCCGTGCTCAATGCCGGCGAGGTCCTCGACCCCTACCGCGGCGAGCAGTGGGAGCTGGGTGTGAAGGTCGACCGGGAACGCTTCGGCTTCACGGCCGGCGTTTTCACCTTCACCCGCCCCTACGCCATCGTGGTCGACCAGGTCTTCACGGATGCCGGCGAGCAGCTGAACAGCGGCGCGGAACTCAGCGTCTTCGGCGAACCCTCCGAGGGGCTGCGGCTCGTCGGCGGCCTGACCTGGCTCGACGCCGAGCTCGAGGAGACCGCGGGTGGTCTCAACGAGGGCAACCGGCCCATCGGCATCCCCGAGTGGCAGGCGAGCCTGAACGCGGAGTGGGATGTTCCCGGCCTCCGCGGCGTCACGGTCGAGGGACGCGCCGTCTACAACGGCGAGCAGTATGTGGACGAGGCGAACAGCCGGGAGCTCAATGCCTGGACCCGCATTGACCTGGGCCTGCGCTACACGCTTCGCGTCGCCGACCGGCCCCTGGACCTCGCGGCCCGGCTGCAGAACGCCACCGGCGAAGACTACTGGGCGTCCACCGGCGGCTTCCCCGGGGCGAACTACCTGATCCTCGGCGCACCGCGCACGCTCTTCCTGAGCGCGGCCTACAGCTTCTGAGCCCGCCGTGACCCGCCGCAGCATCGCCGCCTGGCAGGCGGTACACAGCTGGACCAGCCTGGCGTGTACCGTCTTCCTGCTCATGCTCTGCCTCACCGGGCTGCCGCTGATCTTCCACGACGAGATCGACGCGGCGCTCAATCCGTCGGGCTGGACCCCCGCCAACCCCGGCGGCGAACACCTGTCCCTGGACGCGGTGCTAGCCATCGGCCTTGCCGAACGGCCGGGCGAAGTGCCGATCTTCCTGAGCTTCGACGACGACCGCCCGGTGGTGAACCTCACCACCGGCCCCGCCGCCGACGCCTACGGCAGCGCGATGACCATGCTGTCCTACGACCTGACCAGCGGCGACCTCGTCCCCGCCGGCACCGTGGGCGAAGGGGTCATGCACTTCCTGCTGCAGCTGCACACCGACCTGTTTCTCGGCCTGCCGGGCATGCTGTTCCTCGGCTTCATGGGGCTGCTCTTCGCCCTGTCCCTGCTATCCGGCGTGGTCCTCTACTGGCCTTTCAACCGGCGCCTGCGCTTCGGCACCGTGCGCCGCAGCCAGTCGCGACGCGTGCGCTGGCTCGACTGGCACAACCTGCTCGGCATGGCCGCCCTGGGCTGGCTCCTCCTGGTGGGACTGACGGGCGTGGTCAACACGCTGGCCGAGCCCATCATCGATACCTGGCGCACCCGCGAGCTGGCGGCGCTGACGGCACCCTACGCGGGTGGCGAGCCACCGGCGCGCCCGAGCTCCCTCGCCTACGCGGTCGCGCAGGCCGAGGCGGCGGCACCCGCCATGGACCTGCAGTTTGTCGCCTTCCCGGGCAGCGACTGGTCAACGCCCTTCCACTACGCCGTTTTCCTGCACGGGCGCACGCCGCTGACCGAGCAGCTCGCCCGGCCGGTGCTGGTGAGCGCAGTAGATGGCCGCCTGGCCGGCAGCCGGGAGATGCCCTGGTACGTGAAAGCCCTGGCGCTTTCCGAGCCGCTGCACTTCGGTGACTACGGCGGTCGGCCGATGCAGATTCTGTGGGCCGTGCTCGACGTGCTGACCATCATCGTACTGGGTAGCGGGCTTTATCTATGGTGGGTTCGGCGCCACGGCGGGCGAGTGGCCGCTCGAGATGTGTCGGAGGGAGCTGGCGCAAATCGACCTTCTTGCTGCCGGGATTGATAGCCGTGCTCGGCCTAGCCGGTCTTTTCGCTGCGTTGCTGGGGGATGGCTGGTGGGATGCACTTGCCTGGCTCGGCCTAGGCCTCCCGGCAGCGCTCGGC
>CAJWWA010000141.1 GCA_913048495.1 uncultured Halieaceae bacterium | reverse complement strand
GTCCCAGGCCAGGCGCCCGCCGATCTCGTGCACATCGCGCCGCGGCACCAGCTGCTCGGGCTTCTGGTAGCGCAGGTCGTACAGCGCGTCGCGATTGCCCCGGGCAATCACGTAGCTGTCGCGGGCACCGCGGGTGGTCAGCAGCAGCACCCGCTCCCCGCGGCGTTCGAGGAAAGCGTTGAGACCGACCGTCGTCCCGTGAACGAAGTAGTCGATGGCCGACAGGTCCGGGATCACGCCGGAGATGCCGTTGATCACCCCCTCGGCGGGATTTTCCCGGGTTGTGGGCACCTTGTTGACGAAGGCCGGCCCGTCGGAGGGCTGGATGACGATATCGGTGAAGGTGCCGCCGATATCTGCGGAGACTTGATAGCGCGTCATGTCAGAAGTTGTACCTCAGGCGAAGGTTCCAGATCCGGCCCGGTGCGGCCGCCGAGAAGCCGCCGGCCACCCACTCGGAGTTGTACTCCTCGTCGAGCGCATTCTGCAGCTGCCAGAGGACGGACCATTTCTCGTCGGCATCCTCGATCCCGAGGCGAACACTCAGGAAGTCCAGCGGGCTGCGGTCCGTGGAATTCTGCACGTCCCAGTACTGGCTGCCGCGGCGCTCGTAATCGACCCGCGCGAACAGGTCGATGCCCGGGAGCGGTGACGGCGCCACCAGCTGGCCGCCGATGTTGATCGTCTCGTCGGCGATGTAGGGCGCGTCGTTGCCCTCCACGGAGGGGTCGACCGCGTATTCCTCGATCTCGCTGTCCGTGAAGCCGTAGGCGGCGTACAGGTCGAGGTACTGGTTGACGCGGTAGTTTAGCTCCAGCTCGCCGCCGTAGAGCTGCACCTCGTCGATGCTGGTGAGGATCTGCGCACTCACGGCACCGATGAAGGAGAAGAACTGCTGCCCCTCGACCGCGGTGCTGAAGGCCGCCGCCACGAGGCGCAGCCGGTCGTCCATGAACAGCCCCTTGTAGCCGACCTCGAAGGACTCGGATTCCTCCTGGTCGACCACGTCGGTGATACCGACCAGGCCGACGGACTCGGCCACGTCCGAGATACCGTTCTGGTTGAACTGGCCGCTGCGGAAGCCGCGGCCCCAGGTGGCGTAGAGGTTGTGCTGGTCCGTTGGCCGGTAGCGCAGCGTGACCTTCGGCTGCCACATGTCGAAAGTCTCCTCGTTGCGCGCGCCCGGCTCGCCGGCCGGGAACTGCAGCGGCGAGACGTCCTGCTGGCGCTTTTCCTCGTCGTAGCGGAGCGCCGTGGAGAGTTCGAAGTGCTCGCCGAGGTCTGCATTCAGCTGGCCGAACACCGCCATGGCCTCGTTGCTGTTGTCGTCGGCGAGGAAGGAGGTCGTGGGGTTGCTGGGATCGCTGGTCGGCTCGCGCTCGAGGCGGATAATGCCGGCGCCGGTATCGACACCCGTCGACAGCGATACGAAGCGGTCCCAGTCGAGGTAGTAGGCACCGATCTCCCAGCGCAGTGCCTGGTCGTCGGGCGAGCGGAAGCGCACTTCCTGGCTCCAGGCCTCGATATCGAACCAGCCGGTCTGGGTGCCGTCGTTGCCGAACAGCTCCGGTGGGCTCATCGCGGCGGTGTAGGGAAACTGGTCGGAGTCGGACCACTCCTCGAGGTCGGTGTAGCTGGTGGTGGCGGTCAGCGTACCGAAGTCGGTGACCCAGTCCACCTTCAGCGCGAAGTCGTCCATGTCGCGCTCGCCGTAGTCGAGGTTGTTGTCGCGCACCGGCAGCACGTTGTCCGCGTCGATCGGGCCCGTGTCCGTGCCGAAGCCGATGGCCGTGATGTTGTCGTCGGCGAGGTCCACGCCCTGGAACTGGAAGCCGATGCCGCGGCCCTTGTGCCGCGCCATGCTGGCGCGGAAGTCGAGGCTCAGCGTGTCGCTGGGCTCCCAGATCAGGCGGCCGCGCACCACCGTGTCCTCGAAGCGGTCAGCCTTCTCCTGGCGGGTGATGTTGTAGAGGTAACCCTCGCGGTCGATGTAGCGCCCGGAGAGCTGGCCGTAGAGCTGGTTCTCGACGATGGCACCACCGTAAGAGCCCTCGACCAGGTACTCGTCACCGGCCCCGGTACCGACGCTGACGTAGCCGTCCGCCTCGTTGGTGGGGCGCTGGGTGTTGATGATGATCGCTCCGCCGGTGGCGTTGCGGCCGTAGATCGCCCCCTGGGGCCCCTTCACCACCTGCACGCTCTCGAGGTCAAAGAGTTCCTGGCGGAACTGGATACCGCTGAACTGCAGCACGCCGTCGATGACCGTGGCCACCGGGGCCTCGCCGTTGCGTACCTGGGTCAGGCCGCGGATGCTGAGGAAGCTGGTGCCGATGCCCTGGGAGGTCGCGAGGGTGACGTTGGGCGTCAGGGAGACGAAGTCCTCCATGCGCTGGATGTTGGCATCCTGCAGCGTCTCCGCGGAAAACGCGGTCACTGCGTAGGGCGCCGCCTGCAGTGTTTCCTCGCGACGCCGCGCGGTAACGATGACCTCTTCGAGCATGACCGGTTCATCACTGGCCGCACCCTGGGCCAGGGCCGGCGGGGCCAACACCGCCGCGAGGGCACTGACGATGAGGCGGCGCTGCCTGTTGCTGCTCTGCTTGTGCATGATTGTCGCTCCCCTGGAAGCCGTTCACTGGGTCTTGTCGCGGGCTCGCTGTCCGGGCGACGGTGGCACCGGTGCCCCGCGCCGGAGGCCTGGCCCCCTTGCTTCGAAAGGTGGGTTAAATTTTTAACCATGTCAATCTTTTTTGATATGCTATAAACATTGAACCGCGCCCCCCGGCGCCAAGGAGCCACCGTGCCACAAGCGGGAAAGACGAAAGCGGACAGGGCAGCCCCCGAGAAAACGGGCCGCCACGTGCGCCGCTCTATCGGCGGCCTGCTCAAGGCGAAGCGCCTCGAACAGGGACTCACGCTGCAGGAGCTGGCCCGGCGCGCAGAGCTGTCCGCCGCGTTCCTGTCGCAGGCCGAGCGCGGCAAGGCAACGCCGTCGATCGTTTCCCTGATCAACATCGCGAGGGCGCTGGACACGGATATCCACTACTTCATCTCGCCCCCCGCTGCCGCAACGCTGGTCAGCCGGGCCGACGAGCCGCGCTATCTCGAGCTGGACTCGCCGGTGCAGTACCGGGTGATGAATGCGGACATCCCGAACCAGCGCCTGGGCGCCCTGCTCATGACGGTGCCGCCGGGTGTCGAGCTGCCGGCCGTCCACCGGGACGAGGGAGAGGACCTGTTCTTCATCGTGGCCGGGGAGATCGAGCTGGAAATCGACGGCAAGCACTTCACCCTGGGCGCCGGCGACTCGACCCACATCAACACGCAGCTGGACCACAGCATGCGCAACAGCGGCAGCGAAGACGCCACGCTGCTGTGGGTGGGCACACCCGCGCTGCTGCCGCCGGAAAGGTCGGACGAGAGCTGACGCCGGTGTCTGAGCTCCGCATCCAGACGGCGCTCGGCACCGTTCGCATCGCCCTGGCCACTGAGCAGGCCCCCGTCACCACCGGCTATTTCCTGGACCAGGTGCGCTGCGGCCGGCTCAGCGGCGGCAGCATCTTCCGCGTCCTGTCCAGCGAGCTGAGCCCCGCCGACACAAGCGCGACGATCGATGCCGTGCAGTTCGGGACCGCGCGCGGCCTCGACGAGGAGCGCCAGCGGATCGTCCACGAGAGCACGGCGGTCAGCGGCCTCCGCCACGAGCCCTGGACCGTGTCCGCGGCGCGCTTTGCACCGGGCGAGCTCTATGCCAGCTTCTTCGTGTGCGTGCAGGCGGAACCGTCGCTCGATCACGGCGGCGCACGCCACCCCGACGGCGAGGGCTTTGCCCCCTTCGGCCGGGTCGTTGCGGGCCGGGCGGTCATACGCCGTGCCCACGAACTCGCCGAAGCCGGCGGGCTCCTGAAACACCCCGTGCCGATCCTCGACGCGTCTGTCATCGATCCGGTGGCCGCCGCGAAACCCGCCTAGCGTTCTCGCTGGCTCTCCTCCAGCGCGCCATCGCCCGCGGCGGTCAGGCTGCTGAGAATCTCCAGCTCCGCCCGGATGCGGTTGCGCACCTGGTCCCAGAGATCGTCCTGCTCCGCCCGCCCGGCGTCGCTGCTGCGCTGGAGCTCGCGGTAACAGGCGACGGCGGCAGCCGCGGAGCGCGCCATGGAAAAGGCCTCGGCCGTCTCGCGCGCCGAAGCCGCCAGGCCGTCCTCCCCGGCCGCCAGGCGGTCGTGGACCCAGCCGAGGGCGTCCGCGAAGGCGGCCGGCGACGCCGTCGCTACCAGGCGCCCGTTGTGCCGGTCGCGCACCACCTCGCGGACGCCCGGGGCGTCCAGACCCACGACCGGCAGGCCGGCGGCCATCGCTTCCGTGAGTACCATGCCCTGCGTCTCGCTCTGTGATGCGAAGGCGAACACGTCCATGGCGTTCATGGCATCGGCCAGCGCCTGCCCCTCGAGAACCCCGCTGCAAACGAGGCGTTCCGCCAGGCCCGCGGCGCGAAAGCGCTCGACGAGGTCCGCCTCGGCGTCGCCGCTGCCGACGACCAGGAAATAGCGGTCGCCCGCACCGGCCAGGAACGCGGCTACGGCGTCGGCCAGGAAACCGATGTTCTTCTCTTCCGCCAGCCGGCCCATGTGTCCGACCACGAAGGCGTCCGCGGGCAGTTCCCAGCGCCGCCGGGCGGCATTTCGGTCACCGGCGGCGAACCGCTCCACATACACACCGGTGGGGATGACCTGTACCGGCGTGGTGACGCCGCGCTCCAGCAGCAGGTCGCGAATGCTCTCGCTCGGCGCGAACACCCGGTCGGCGAGGTTGGCATAGCGCGTGGCCAGCTCGATGACGAAGGCCTTCAGGGCCGGCGAGTCGACGGGCACGTAGTGCGTGTATTCCTCGTAGCGCGTGTGGTGCGTGAACACCAGCGGCACGGCGAAGGTACGCGCGGCGCGCACCGCGGTCATGCCTAGGAGGAACGGGTGCTGCGAGTGGATCACGTCCGGCTCGAAGGCCTCGAGCGTGGCGTTCAGCCCCGACGGCAGCGGCAGCGCGACGGAGAAGTCGCTGGCATTGAAGTTCTGCAGCGCGGGCACGCGCACCACGTCCTCCTCCGGCGGCATGTCCGGGAAGGTCGGCGCGACCACCAGCACCCGGTGCCCCGCCTCGCGATATTCGTCGCGGAACGCCGCCACCGAGCGGGCCACGCCGCCGACGTGGGGCGTGTAGGTGTTGGTGAACAGAACGATATTCACGGCGCCTACGCTCGCTGCCGGGGTTCGAGCAGCACGCTGTCGCTGTCGCCGTCGTCACCGCAGGCCGTGTAGCCGGGCAGCGAAACGCGCAGCGCCGGCGCCTCCCGGTGCCAGCGCGCCTCCCAGCTCACGCGCACCCGGCCCGCGGCTTCCGGCGCCACGCGCACGGTGACCGGCCCGAAGGTGGTCGGTGCCGGTCCAAAGGACACCGGCTCACCGGCGGCCAGCCAGCGCGCAGGAACGCCCGACGCCAGCACGAGCGTGTCGCCCTCCTCGCGGAGGAAGCAGTAGCGCAGCATCAATACCCACTCGGCCGCAGCCCAGACATGGTGACCGTCGCCCATGCAGCCGCCGCCGGTCTGCGGGTGGATCGCCTCCGGCCACTGGCCGGTGGGGCTGGCGAGGCGTGCCACGGCGTCCATGAGCTCCAGGTAGCGCGGGTCGCCGGCGCGCAGCAGCACCTGGGCGACCTGCAGGGTCAGGTAGGCATTCTGCCCGGAGTGGATCATGTCCTGGAAGAAGGCGCCGTCGACGAAACACTCGTCCAGGAGGTAGCGCACGCAGTCCAGCAGCCGCTCGTCGTCGGCGGCAAACAGCTGCAGGGGATAGCCCGCAGCCACCGAGCCGATGGCGCCGGCATCCAGGCGCCGGTAGGGCGCGGCGGGCATGGCCGGCCTGCCCAGCCTCTCCCGGGCACTGGCCAGGCTGCGATCCACCGCTGCCGCCAGCCGGTCCGCGGCAGCCCCGGCGCGCTGCGCGGCGTCGGCGTCATCGGCGAGTATCGCGGCCGCGGCGCGCAGGCCGGCAATGCTCCAGAAATCGTCCCAGTAGTAGTAGTCGTTCGGTCCCAGGTGCTCTGCGCTGAACCCCGCCGGCAACAGCCCGGCGTGGGGCGTGACGGGGCTTTCCGGCAGGCACTTGCGGCTGATCCAGCGGGCGGCGCGGTCCACCGGTTCGCGCCAGTGCGCGGGAACGCCCTCGCCCTGCAGGCGGCGGTAGCGGTCCAGCAGCCAGAGCACCTCGCCGTTCGAGTCCCACTCGCCCTCCTGCGACCGGAAGTAGCCGAGCGGTGTCTGCCGTGCAAAGAAGCACTCGATGGCGCGCCGGGCCCGCGCCTCGAGGCCCAGGGCGAGCAGCGCGTGGATGATGAACGCGGCATCGCGGAACCAGAAGCGCTTGTAGGTATAGGGCCCGGGATAGGCGTCTTCCGGCGTGTGCAGCACCAGGGAGGTCACCGCGGCATCGAAGAGAAAGCGGTAGTGCGGCTCGGGGCACTCGAGCCGGCAGGCCTTGTCCCGCTCCCGGGCCCAGGCATCGGGCATGAGCGGGCGCGCGGGGTCGGCCTCGCCGAGCGGGATGCTGGCCGTGACTTCCGCCGCTTCGTCGAAGGGGTACACCGCCGCCGCGCTGGCGAGGCCCACGGGGCAGTCGACGGCGGCGGCGCTGGCGCCACCGTTATCACCGTCGAGCTTGAACAGGACGTCGCCTTCCTGGTACGTCGCCGTGTGGTGTACTGCCGGCGCCGGGTCGAGGGTCACGCACGGGTCGCCGTTCACGCGCCACTCGCGGCCGTCGAGCGCGACCCGGTTGATAAAGCTGACGCCCTCCGCATTCTGCGGCCGCAGTGCCAGCACCAGCCGCGCGGCGCCCCCGCGAGCATTCCCGGCCCGGACCTGCAGCCGGCAGACCGGCCGCCCAGCGTCGAGGACCACCTCGGCGCGCAGCGCCAGACCCAGGCCGTCGCCGCTGCTGCGCGTCTCCACGGCGGCGCCATCGGCGAGCTCGTAGCGCTGCTCCACCTCGTCGCAGCGGGCGGGCAGGAGCCGGCGGCCGTCGTCGCCGAGCACCCACGCGTCGATGGACCAGCCGTCGAGGAACGGCGTCAGCAGGCCGCGGGGGTCCACGACCGGCAGCGAGTCGCAGTCGGGGTAGCCCACGGCCGTCCAGTTGCGATGGGTCAGGTTCACGTGGGTCACGGAGAAGGCCCGCGGCAGGAAGGAGCGATCCCGCGGGTCGTACTGCCGCTCGGCCCAGTAGGGCCACACCCAGTCGAGGTTGTGCTGGATGACCTTGCTGTTGATGAGCCCGCGGGCATGGAATACCACCCCGGCGCGCAGCAGTTCGATGGGCTCGCCGACCTCCGAGGGCTGCGCGAGGCCGCGGAGCCGGCCGAGGATCTCGATCGGGTCCAGAAAACCCTGGCTCGTCGCAGCCTTGCGGATGATGTAGCGCAGCGGTGCCCAGCGCCAGCCGTTCATTGCTCCTCCTCCGCCGGCAGGGCCTGGTAGCGGGCCAGGGCGCGCCGGGCGATGCGGTTCAGGGTGATCACGGCCGCCACCGTGCCGAGGAAGCCCACGCCGTAAATGGTCCACTCCACCGGCGTGCGACCCACGACCCGGTCGTCGAGGGCAACCAGGCTCGCCGCGAGGGAGCCGAGATAGACGTTGTGCAGCGAGAAGGGCACGAGGCCGATCAGCGTGCCGAGGCTGTAGCCGCGGAAGGAAAACCCCGTGAGCCCGAAAAAATAGTTGGAGAGCTTGCCGGGGAAAAACGGGATGAGCCGGGTGAGCAGCACCACCTCGAAGTCGTGGGCCTCCATCTCCCGGGTGACGGCGTGCAGGCCCGCGTGGCGGCGGATGAAGGACCGCGCCCGGTCACCGGCCCCGTAGCGGGCGAGCAGGAAAGCGAGGCACGCGCCCAGGGTGGTGCCGATAACGACGTAGGTCGTCCCCTCCACCACGCCGAAGACAAAACCGGCGCCGGTGGTGAACAGCACCCCGGGAAGCAGGCAGACCACGACGAGCGCCATGATCGCCACGAACCAGAGCGCGGACCACAGGCCCTGGCCGTCGATCCAGCGCAGCAGGTCGAGGAGTTGCTCGTCGACGTCGAGCCAGACCAGCACTCCCACGAGGGCGGCGACCGCGAGAGCGGACACCGCGATGGCGGCGATGGGAGATCGCATGAACGGTTCAGGGTAACACCCACGGGGGGCGCCCGTGCAAACGCGCCCTCGCGCGGCGCCCGCGTCTCAGCCGTCGCCCGCGCCCTGCGCAATGCCGGCGAACGCCAGGGTGCGCGCCACCAGCAGGTCCGTGGACGTGAACAGCGGTAGCGGCGCGTCGTCCTGCGCGAGGACCAGCGGTATCTCCGTACAGGCGGCGATCAGCGCCCCGGCGCCCTGCGCCGCCAGGGCACCGGCCAGCGATGCCATGGCCGCAGCCAGCGCGGGGCCCCGCTCCCCACCCTTGATGCGGTAGACCAGGCCCATGAACGCGGCCTGCTCGGACGGCTGCCAGAGCACGGGCGCATGGCCGCGGGCGGCGAGCGCACGCTGGTAAAACTCAGTCCGCCCTTCGGCACCACTGCAGTCTATGACGATAGGGTTGGGCAACCCCTCCAGCACGTCCAGCACCTGTGCCTCGACGTCCACCCCACCGACTGCACCACATGCAGCGCGTACATTTGTTGCCAT
>CAJWWA010000140.1 GCA_913048495.1 uncultured Halieaceae bacterium | reverse complement strand
GCTGCCGCGCTGGCGCTCCCGGGTCTTGTAGACGATGTGCGCCGCCGGCACGCCGAGAGCGCCGGGCAGTGCCGCGCGCACGTCCTCGAGACGGCGCGCCGCGGCGGCCGGGTCCACGCCCTTCGGGGCGGCGTACTCCGCCACCTGCACCCGGTCGCCGTAGCAGTCGACGGCCACGGCGTACTCGGGCATGTCCGCGTCGTAGACGCGGTAGGCGGTGATCCCCTCGCGCCGGCGCCAGCTGCGCAGGCGCTTCTCGTTCTTGCGCACCCGGTTGGCGAACATGGTGGCGCCCTCCCCCAGGGTCGGCGCCCCGGCCGGCGTCTCAGCCGCCGCCGCGGGCGGCGCCCCTGCGGCAGGCGCCGCGGCCCGGGCCGGCGCCGCCGGGTTCCAGCGGTTGTCCGCGGACAGGTCGAACAGCAGCAGGGTCACGGGCAGCGCCCCGTTGTAGAGCGCGTACTGGCGGTGGCTGCGCAGGCCCGTGGCCCGGCCGAGCTCGCTGTCGCCGGTGAGCACGGCCGCCTGCCAGCCGGAGAACTCCTCGTGCAGCACCCTGCCCAGGCGGCCGTAGAGATGGGGCAGGCTGTCCCGGTCGCCGAGCCGCTCGCCGTAGGGTGGGTTGCAGACCACGAGCCCCTCCGGAAGCCGCCGGTGCGTCGGCCGCTTCACCTCGGCGAGGGCCTTGCAGCTGACCCGGACCACCTTGCCGAGGCCCAGGCGCCCGACCGCTTCCTGGGCAGCGCTGATCACCCGCGGGTCAGCGTCGTAACCGCGGATCTCGGGCACAGGACCGTCAGCGGCGCGCTCGGCGCGCAGGCGGGCGTCGCCGAGCACGGCGCGCCACTGCGCCTCGTCGTGGCCGCGCCAGCCGCCAAAGCCCCAGTGCCGGCGCTCCAGCCCGGGCGCCCGGTCCAGGGCCATCAGCGCCCCCTCGATGAGCAGCGTCCCGGCGCCGCACATGGGATCGATCAGTGCGCCGCCGCGCGCCGCCAGGGCCGGCCAGTCGGCGCGCAGGAGCACCGCCGCCGCGAGGTTCTCCTTCAGCGGCGCCGCGCCGCTGCGCTGGCGGTAGCCGCGCTGGTGCAGGCTGCCGCCGGTCAGGTCCAGGGCCACGTGGGCACGGTCGTGGCGCAGCTGCACGCTGATGCGCAGGTCCGGGCGCTCGAGGTCCACCGACGGCCGCGCGAGGCCCGCCTCGCGACAGCGGTCGACGATGGCGTCCTTGCTGCGCTGGGCGCCGAAGCGGCTGTGGCGGATGGCGTCGTTCTGGCCGTGGAAATCGATGGCGATACTCGCGCCGGGGGCGATGAGCGCCGGCCAGTCGATGCAGCGCAGGCCTGCGTAAAGAGCGTCGCCGTCCGCCGCGGGACACTCACCGAGCGGCAGCAGCAGCCGGTTGGCGAGACGGCTCCACAGGCAGGCCCGGTAGAACACCGCGCGCGGGCCGCGGAAGCTGACCGCGCCGCCCTGCTCGCGGGCGTCCTCGGCGCCGAGCGCGGTCAGTTCCTCGACCAGCAGCGGCGCGACGCCACGCGGGCAGACCGCCAGCCAGTGCTCCCGTTCCATGGCTGCGCTCAGTCGCCGCTGCGTTTTGCGGTAGCCCGGCGCGCGGTCGCGGGGCGCATCCTGCGCCGCGGGGCCGGTTTCTTCCGCTTCGTCGCCCAGGCCGCCTTCTCCCGCGCCATGACGTCGGCCACGAGATGCGTCGAGCTGTCCATGTAGTCGATGAAGCGGGCGAACTCGTCGTCGCTGAGATCGCGCAGGAAATCGTGCTGGCGGTAGAGGTTGATGAAGCGCCGCTCCCGCTCGAACTGCTTCGGCAGGGCCATTACGCCCCAGTCTTCCAGCGCCCGCTCGAGCTGCGGGTTGTAGGTGCGCAGGAAGCGGATCAGGAAGGGTACCGGGTCGTGCCGCGCCAGCAGCGAGGCGGCGCGGAGCACGTGTTCGATGGGCAGGATCTTCTCGCCCCGCTCCA
This sequence comes from uncultured Halieaceae bacterium, assembly GCA_913048495.1. Lineage (GTDB taxonomy): Bacteria > Pseudomonadota > Gammaproteobacteria > Pseudomonadales > Halieaceae > Pseudohaliea. The sequence continues at coordinate 6,829 of CAJWWA010000140.1, read as the reverse complement.
CGTCCGCGAGGAGCTCCGGGTCCGCGAGGCCCAGGTCCTCGGAGAGCTCGCGCAGCGAGAGGCCGGCGGTCTGGCGCAGGTCGCGGAGCAGGTGCCCGGCCTCGGCCATGGCCTCGTGGCGCTCCGGCGACAGGGACAGGGCCAGGGCGTTGCGCAGCCAGGTTTCGCCGAACATGGCACCGAGGGTGCCGGTGGCAACGGCGAGGTCCATGGTCCCGCCGGCCACCTGGCCGGTCAGGCGCTTGAGCGCGTCGAGCAGCGATTCCTGGGGCGTCTTGTCGTCGTTGTTGGCCATGGGGGCAGCATAACCGCTTCTGGCGCTCGCCTGAACTTCCGGCGCGGTCCACCGCGGCCGCTCAGGGCAGGCCCCCGGACTCCAGGGTGAAGATGCGCTGCAGGATCTCGCGCCACTCGTCGTACTGCGCGGCCAGGGAACCGCTCAGGCGGTAGACGCGGTCATCGACGTCGATCACCGTTTCCGTCACCTCGTTGTCGAAGCCCTCGGCGAGCTCCTCGAGGTCCTGCTCGTGCATCTTCACGCGGCGGAAGCGCCCGTAGGTCTGCTGCATGGCGGCGTAGGTGCCGCGGCGGGCGTTGATCTCGCGCTCCCCGACGCGGGCGAGGTAGTCGGTCTCGTAGCGGGCCAGCTCGTGCGCGTACTGGCGCCAGAGGTGATAGGTGGGCGCGAAGCGTTCGACCAGGTCGGCGTACTGCTCGTCCGCCGCGTCGATGAACAGGTACTCCTGGTTGCGCAGGCGCCGCACGCGCGCGAGCATCGGGTCGCCGTCCGCCGGCACCCGGCGCAGCTCCCGCCGCCCGTCGTCGCCGCTGGCGAGGTAGTCGCCGAACACGCCCGGGGCCAGCGACTCCGCGTAGCGCAGCAGCGCGACGGTGGGCAGCCCGGTGACGGGCCGGGCGCGCTGTGCCTCGGCCAGGTCGTTGGCAAGCTGCCGGTACAGGTCGCCGAAGGGGTCCGCCCCGGGGGCGACCGGGTAGTCGGAGACCGCGGCACTGTCGCGGTAGACGCGATCGAGCCAGACCTCGCCCCGGGCATCGACCGCCTGCACGGCGAGCACCAGGTCGACGCCATCGGAATGCACGATGCGGCCGCTGACGGACAGGGCGGCGGTCGCGCTCGGCCGCGGCGCCACGCGGACCACCCCCCAGCGTCCGCTCTCCACCAGCGCCTCGCGCAGCCGGTGCGGCATGTAGAACGCCTCGGCCTTGCGCACGGCGGCGAAGACCGGCTCGTCGCCGGGGGTCGCCGCCGCCTCGGCGAGCCCCGTGTCGAACACCTCGATGATGACATCCAGGGCGGTCGCCGGCGGCGCGTCGGCGCGCTCGAGGGTCACGCTGCCGACCGCCGGCGGCCAGGCATCGGCGGGGTCGGCCTGCGCGGGTTTCGCCGGGTCGGGCGCGCCGGCACAGGCGGCCAATACCAGTCCGGCGATGCAGAGGACAGCAGCGCGCAGCAGCGGGCGCATCAAGGACCCCCTTCCGTCGTGCAGACGCGGCCGCGGCTCAGCGTCTCCTCGCAGCGGTAGCCGCGGCTGCCGGGTTCGTAGCGGTCGTAGATACGGCGCACCGTGAACGGCGCGCTGACCTGGTCCGAGAACACGGTGGTGACGATGCCGAGTTGCTCCCCGGAGCCCGACAACGCCACCCGGTGGCGGATGGACAGGCCCTCGGGCAGGCTGATCACGAAGACCAGCTGCTGGCCGTCCCAGCGGCAGCTTTCGCGGCCGACGCCGAGGTCGTCGATACGCCCCGGGTCGCGCAGGAAGTCGCAGCTGAGCGCGAAGTTGCCCTCGCGGTCGATGCGGATCCGCGTGCGGCCCTGCTCCACCTCCAGCAGCTGCGACGCCGTGATCAGCTCCGCCATGCGCGCCAGGCCCACGACTGACGGTGCGCTGTCGGTGCCGCTGCCGCCGAGCACCAGCCCGCCGCGCTCGCTGCGCAGGTTGGAGGCGCGGGCACTGCGCCGCTGCAGGTCGCGCACCAGGGTCGTGAGCCGGGACTGGATGTTGTCGCTCTGTCCGTAGTTCAGCTCCCAGTGGCCGCTGAAATCGACCGGGTCCGGCTCCCGCGGCGGCGCGGTGAGCGTCGGGTCCGACGCGCAGGCCAGGAGGCACAGCAGCGGGACGAGGCTGACGAGCGCTTGGCGGATCACTGCGTGGGCTGCTCCGTTCCGGATGGGGCGGGAAACACCCGCGGGCGCTCCCGGCGGCCGGTATGACGCACCCGCCGTCTTACCAGTATACTGCGCCACCTCGCCAGCTAGACACCCGAAAGGGGAAGGGGTTCCCATGGCAAAGCGCGTCTACCTGTTCAACGAGGGCAACCGGGAGGATCGCGACCTCCTCGGCGGCAAGGGCGCCAATCTCTGTGAGATGACCAACCTCGGCCTGCCGGTGCCCTTCGGCTTCATCATCACGACGCCCACCTGCCGCGAGTTCTTCGAGAACGGCAACAAGCTGCCCAACCTCCTCGAGCAGGAGTACCGGGTGGCCCTCGATCTCGTCGAGAAGAAGATGGACGCGCGCTTCGGCGACCCGGAGGACCCCCTGCTCTTCTCGGTACGCTCCGGCGCACCGATCTCCATGCCGGGCATGATGAACACGATCCTCAACCTCGGCCTCAACGACGAGATCGCCGAGGGCCTGGCGCGCAAGACCGACAACCCGCGCTTCGCCTACGACTCCTACCGGCGCTTCATCCAGATGTTCGCCGAGGTGGTCATGAACCACGACGCGCACGCCTTCGAGAAAGAGATCGAGCAGTACAAGAAAGACCGCAGCTACGAGACCGACGTCGACATGACCGCCGAGGACTGGCGCGCCATCGTCGGGCGCTTCAAGGCCATGGCCGACTTCCCGCAGGACCCGTTCGTGCAGCTGCGCATGGCGGTGGAGGCGGTGTTCCTGTCCTGGCACACGCCGCGGGCGAACGTGTACCGCGAGATGAACAACATCCCCGACTCCCTCGGCACCGCCGTCACCGTGCAGTCCATGGTCTACGGCAACTTCGGCGACGACTCCGGCTCCGGCGTCGCCTTCACCCGCAACCCGTCCACGGGGGAGAACCAGTTCTTCGGCGAATTCCTGTTCAACGCCGCGGGCGAGGACGTGGTCGCCGGCACGCGCACGCCGCAGCCGATCTCCGCCCTCAAGGACAAGCTGCCGGCGGTTTACGACCAGCTGAACGAGACCCAGGCCCTGCTCGAGCGCCACTACCGGGACATGCAGGACATCGAGTTCACGGTGCAGGAAGGCCGCTTCTACATGCTGCAGACCCGCAGCGGCAAGCGCACCGGCCGCGCCTCGGTGAAGATCGCCGTCGACATGGTCCGCGAGGGACTGATCAACGAGAAGGAGGCGCTGCTGCGCGTCTCGCCGGAGCACGTGGAGGCCTTCCTCCACCCCATGGTCGACCCGGCGGCGAAGACCGACATCATTGCAACCGGCCTGCCGGCCAGCCCCGGCGGCGCCACCGGGGCCATCGTGTTCTCCGCCGACGAGGCGGTCGAGGTCGCCCGGAACGGTACCGCGGTGATCTTGGTGCGCCGGGAAACGACGCCGGAGGATATCCACGGCATGAAGGTCGCCGAGGGCATCCTAACGGAGCTCGGCGGCATGACCTCCCACGCGGCGGTGGTCGCCCGCGGCATGGGCGTGTGTGCCATCACCGGTGCGAGCAGCCTGTCGGTGAACGCCGACGCGGGCAAAGCGACCACGAAAGACGGCGTGACCCTGAAGCGCGGCGATATCATCACCCTCGACGGCACCGCCGGCGAGGTCATGCTCGGTGACATTCCGAAGACCGAGGCGAGCTCCAGCGACGATTTCCAGACCCTGCTCTCCTGGGCTGACAAGCACCGCCGCCTGAAGGTCCGCGCCAACGCGGAGACCCCGGAGGACGCGGCCCGGGCGCGGGAACTCGGTGCCGAGGGCATCGGCCTGTGCCGCACGGAGCACATGTTCTTCGACAGCGAGCGCATCGACCTCATGCGGGCGATGATCCTGGCCCCGGACAAGAAGGCCCGCAAGGGCTATCTGAAAAAGCTGCAGGTCTTCCAGCACGACGACATGCTCGCGCTGTTCAAGGCCATGGACGGGCTGCCGGTCACCGTGCGCCTGCTCGACCCGCCGCTGCACGAGTTCCTGCCCCACGGCGAGGAGGAAACGCGGGCCCTGGCGAAGCGCCTGGACCTGCCCGCCGAGCAGGTGCAGAACGCGGTAGCGGAGCTGTCGGAAGTGAACCCGATGCTCGGCTTCCGCGGTTGCCGGCTGTCCGTGGTCTACCCGGAAATCACCCGCATGCAGGTGCGCGCGATCATCGGCGCCGCGCTGCAGGCGATCGAGGAAGGCTACCAGCCCTACCCGGAAATCATGATCCCGCTCACGGTAAACGTGCGCGAGATCCGCCTGGTCGGCGACATCATCGACGCGAGCATCCGCAAGGTGCTGGGCGAGAAGTCCGTGTCGCTGCGCTACAAGGTCGGCACCATGATGGAGACACCGCGGGCCTGCCTCGGCGCGGACCGCCTGGCCACGGCGGTGGAGTTCATGAGCTTCGGCACCAACGACCTCACGCAGATGACCTACGGCTTCTCCCGCGACGACGCCGGCCGCTTCATCCCGCAGTACCTCGACCAGAAGCTCATCGAGCACGACCCGTTCATCAGCCTCGACCAGCGCGCCGTCGGCCGGCTCATGCGGCTCGCCGTGGAGGAATCGCGCGGCGTGAAGAAGGGCATCAAGTACGGCATCTGCGGCGAGCACGGCGGCGACCCGCGCTCGATCCAGTTCTTCCACGACCTTGGCCTCGACTACGTGTCCTGCAGCCCCTACCGCGTGCCCGTGGCCCGCGTGGCGGCCGCGCAGGCCCACGTCCTCGCCGAGGGCTGACCCCCGACCCGCTTCACGGAGACCCACGATGACCGCCAGCTTCCACCCGCCGCAGCGCACGCTCCTCGGCCCCGGCCCCTCCGATGTACCGGCCCGGGTCCTCGGTGCCCTGGGGCGACCGACGATCGGCCACCTCGACCCGCTCTTCGTCGACCTCATGGACGACATCAAGCGCCTGCTGCAGTACGCCTTCCGCACGGAGAACGCGCTGACGCTGCCGGTGTCCGCGCCGGGCTCGGCGGGCATGGAGGCCTGCTTCGTGAACCTGCTGTCGCCGGGAGACACGGTCATCGTCTGCCAGAACGGCGTGTTCGGCGGGCGCATGCGCGAAAACGTCGAGCGCTGCGGCGCCACGGCGGTCATGGTGGAGGATGCCTGGGGCGACACGGTCAGCGTGGACAAGGTCCGCGAGGCCTTCGCTGCGCACCCGGAGGCATCGGTGCTCGCCTTCGTCCACGCGGAAACCTCCACCGGCGCGCGCTCCGACGCCGCGGCGCTCTGCGCGCTGGCGCGGGAGCACGGCGCCCTGTCCATCGTCGACGCCGTCACGGCGCTGGCGGGGATTCCGCTGGAAGTGGATGCCTGGGGGGCGGACGCGATCTACTCCGGCACGCAGAAATGCCTGTCCTGCGTGCCCGGCATCGCACCGGTGACTTTCAGCGAACGCGCCGTCGAGCGCATCCAGGCCCGCAAGGCGCCGGCACAGAGCTGGTTCCTCGACATGCAGCTGGTCATGGGCTACTGGGGCGGCGGCAGCAAGCGCGCCTACCACCACACGGCGCCGGTAAACGCCCTCTACGCCCTGCACGAGTCGCTGGTGATACTCGAAGAAGAAGGCCTGGACGCCGCCCATGCGCGTCACCGGCGCAACCACGAGGCGCTGGTCGCGGGCCTGGAGGCCCTGGGCCTCTCGCTCGTCGTCGCCCCCGAGTGGCGGCTGCCGCAGCTGAACGCCGTGCACATTCCCGAGGGGATCGACGACGCCGCGGTGCGCGCTGCACTGCTGGCGGACTTCGACATCGAGATCGGCGCCGGCCTCGGCGCCCTCGCCGGCAAGGCCTGGCGCATCGGCCTCATGGGGCACTCCAGCCGCGAGCGCAACGTCTACGCCCTGCTCACCGCCCTGGCCGCCGTGCTCGGCCAGCAGGGTCACGGCTGCGATGCCGGCGCCGCCGTGGCGGCGGCCCGGGCCAGCTACGGGGCGTAGTGACCCGGGCTGATCGATAGCCGGGCTAGTCGATATCGAAGCGGTAGTAGATATCGACTGAGTTCTCGAGCGCCGAGACCATCTCCAGCCATAGCCGCGCGCGCAGGTACAGGCGCGCGGTGAGCGTGTTGACCGGCTCGTAGAGGCCCATGCCGTAGGACAGGTACAGGCGGTCGCCGACGTAGCCGCTGATAGTGGCGGCCGTGCCGTTGCTGCCGGTCTCCGTGCCCAGCGCCACGTTGCTGAGCAACGGCAGGCGGTTCAGGGAACGCACCAGCGAGGTCTGGTTCAGCGCCGAGGCGCCGACGGACAGCGCCAGCGCCGTGCCGTCCATGCTCGCCCCGGCATCCGGCGGCCGGCCGCGGACCAGCCAGGACAACTGCGCCTCGCGCGGCAGCTGCGGCTCCGAGTACAGGTCGAGGCGCGGCTCGCGCAGGCTGCCGCCGACGGTGAAGCCGACGCGCAGCGCCTCGGAAGGGAAGTGGCGCTCCGCGCGCAGGTCGAGCTGCGGGTTTTCCGGGTCGCCAGCGAACGACATGCTGCCCTCGCGCAGCTCGAGCTGCTGCCCGTAGGCCCGCAGCTCGCCGCCGACCACCGCCACGCGGCCGAACAGCTGCGCCGCTCCCGCCGGCGCCTGGCGCAGCCGCAGGTCGCCGCCGACGGTGGCGTCGACCAGCTCGCCCACTACCCGGAAGCGCTCCTCCACCAGGATGCG
>CAJWWA010000139.1 GCA_913048495.1 uncultured Halieaceae bacterium | reverse complement strand
TCGACGCCGAGATCGGCCGCCGCTCGGTCTTCGACCGCAAGAACTACTTCTACCCGGACCTGCCCAAGGGCTACCAGATCAGCCAGTTTGCCGAGCCGATCGTCGGCCGCGGCGAGTTCGAGATCATCCTCGGCGACGGCAGCAGCAAGCGCATCGGCATCACCCGGGCGCACCTCGAGGAGGACGCCGGCAAGTCCCTGCACGAGGACTACCACGGCCAGACCGGCATCGACCTGAACCGCGCCGGCACGCCGCTGCTGGAGATCGTCACCGAACCGGACCTGCGCAGCGCCGAGGAGGCCGTGGCCTACCTGAAGGCCCTGCACAGCCTGGTGCTGTACCTCGGCATCTCCGACGGCAACATGGCCGAGGGCTCCATGCGCTGCGACATCAACATCTCGCTGCGGCCGGCAGGCAGCGACACGCTTGGCACCCGCGCGGAGATCAAGAACGTCAACTCCTTCCGTTTCGTCGAAAAAGCGATCGCGCACGAGATCGAGCGCCAGGCAGACATCCTCGAGAGCGGCGGCGCCGTCGTGCAGGAAACCCGCCTCTACGATGCCGAGCGCGACGAGACGCGGCCCATGCGCAGCAAGGAAGTGGCGACCGACTACCGCTACTTCCCGGAGCCGGATCTGCTGCCCGTGGTGCTGGAGGAGTCCTTTATCGAGGCACTGCGCGCCGAACTGCCGGAGCTGCCGGCGGCCAAGCGGCAGCGCTTCCAAGACCAGTACGGCCTCTCGGCCTACGACGCCGGCGTACTCGCGGACAGCCGCGCCCTGGCCGACTATTTCGAAGCGGTGGCCGCCGCCTGCGGCGACGCCAAGCTGGCGGCGAACTGGGTGCAGGTGGAACTCCTCGGCCAGCTCAACCGCGACGGGCTCGCCCTGGACGCCTGCCCGGTGGCGCCGGCGGCCCTCGGCGGCCTGCTCGCCCGCATCCTCGACGACACCATCTCCGGCAAGATCGCCAAGCAGGTCTTCGAGGCCATGTGGAAAGGCGAGGGCGAGGGCGATGCCGACACCGTGATCGAGGCGAAGGGCCTGAAGCAGGTCTCCGACAGCGGCGCCATCGGCGCCATGGTCGATGCGGTGATCGCCGACAGCCCGGAGCAGGTGGCGCAGTACGCCGCCGCCGACGAGAAGAAGCGCAAGAAGCTCATCGGCTACTTCGTCGGCCAGGTGATGAAGGCCTCGCAGGGCCAGGCAAACCCGGCCCTGGTCAACCAGCTGCTCGCCGAAAAACTGCCGGAGTAGCGCCGTCGCGTTGACGGCAACTGACTGAGGACAGCATGCGCAAGGACAAGAGCAAGGTCATCGACGAGCAGTGGGACGACGCGCGGGTGAAGAGCTTCCTCGCCTACCGCGCCCACGACGGCACGCCCGACGATTTCCACATCCTGCTGCGCGCCTACCAGGGTATGCGTGCCGAAGACTTCGCGCGCTTCCTGACCTTCTTCGCGGCCGAGGGCCGCGACCTGGACGCCCGCAACGGCGCCGGTGAAACGGTGCTGGACGTCGTCAAGAGCCACCGCCTGGGCGGCCCCTACGCCGAGGCCCTGCGCGCGGCCGGCGCCGGCAGCGGCGGCACGGCCACGGCCTGAACCGTCTGCTCCCTCAATCGACGGGCACGCGCCCGCGCAGGAAGCGCTCCCGGTTCTCCTGCTTCTTCGCCTCGCTCTTGCGCAGCAGCACGTAGACCGCGCCGGTGCCGCCGTGCTGGGGCTGGGCGCTGTGGAACGCCTGCACCGGCTCGAGCTCGCGCAGCCAGCGGTCCACGGCGCCCTTGAGCACCGACAGGCGCTCGTCCTTCGGCTTGCGTTCGCCCTTGCCGTGCACCAGCAGCACGCTGCGCAGGCCGAGCTCCAGGCAGTCCTCCACGAAAGCGAAGAGTTCGCCGCGGGCCTGGCGCACGGTCATACGGTGCAGGTCCAGGCGCGCGTCGGCCGGGTAGCGCCCCTGCTTGAGCTTGCGGTAGACCCCGTTCTGGATGCCCGGGCGCTTGAAGGCCAGCACGTACCAGGGGTCCAGGGGCTCGATGCCGTCCTCGCGCAGGGGATTGCGGTCCTTTCCGGGGGGCGTGACCGCCGCATTGCGCCGTGCGGCGAGCGCCGCGTCATCGGGGCCGGCGCCGCCGCGGCGCACGCGGCGCTCCCGGCGCAGCGGCGCCACGTCTGCCATTTCCTGCCAGAAAAGCTCGTCGTCGTCGTGCACGTCGTCATTGTGCATAGCGGCCTCCGGCGTTGAGGGAAAGTCCATCATTATAACCGGCGGGCACACGCGCCCAAGGTGCCCCGCCGCGAGCGCCCTCTGCTACCATGGCGCCTCCCTGGCAACGGAGCCTTCGCATGCGCGGCAACGCCCTGACCGGCGCCGGCTACCTCGTCCGCGGCGCCAGCCTGCTCACCCGGCCGACGCTGCGGCTGTTCGTGCTGGTCCCGCTGGCGGTCAATATCCTGATCTTCTCGGCGGTCATCTGGTGGGGCGTCAGCTTCCTGGCGGGCTGGCTCGATTCGATCATGGCCGGCATCCCGGACTGGCTCGGGTTCCTGGAGTGGCTGCTCTGGCCCCTGGTCGGGCTGCTGGTGACGCTCACCACCGGCTACCTGTTCACCGCCGTGGCCATCGTCATCGCCTCGCCCTTCAACAACCTGCTGGCCGAAAAGGTCGAGGAAATGCTGACCGGGCGCGAGGTCGCCGGCCTCGAGGGCCTCGGCGCAGCGCTGGCCGGCGTGCCGCGGGGCATCTTCCGGGAGCTCGCCAAGCTGCTCTACTTCGTGCCCATGGCTGCGCTGGTGCTGCTGCTCACCTTCGTTCCCGGGCTGAACGCGCTGTCGCCGGTGCTCTGGTTCGTGTTCGGCGCCTGGATGTTCAGCCTGGAGTTCCTGGATTACCCCATGGACAACCACAACCTGTCCTTCGCCGCCGTCCGCGATGCGTGCCGGGAGCGGCGCCTGTCGAGCCTCGGCTTCGGCGGACTGGTCGCCCTGTGCACGGGGATTCCGCTGGTGAACTTCGTGGTGGTGCCGGCGGCGGTCGCCGGCGGCACCCTGTTCTGGGTCGAGGAGGTGGCGGCCGACGGTCATCTCGCCGGCCGGGAGGCGGGTTAGGCCAGCAGTTCCTGCGGGGGGTGAGTGCAGGACAGGGGCTCGCCGAGGAGCGCTTCGAGATCGGGCAGCAGGAACGCGTCGTCCTCGCTGGCAAAGCTGATCGAGATGCCGGTCGCGCCGGCGCGGCCGGTGCGGCCGATGCGGTGCACGTAGTCCTCCGGGTCCTCCGGCAGGTTGTAGTTCACCACGTGGCTCACGCCCTCGACGTGGATACCGCGGCCGGCGACGTCCGTCGCCACCAGCACCGACAGGTCACCGCTCTTGAAACGCTCGAGGGTCTTGGTGCGCTTGTCCTGCGAGATCTCCCCGGAGAGGATGCCGGCGCGGATACCGGCCTTGCGCAGCCGCTCGTGCAGCCGCCGGACCTGGTCGCGGCGGTTGGCGAACACGATGACGCTGTCGGCGTCCGGGCCGCGCAGCAGGTTGAGCAGGATGCGGAAGCGCTCCTCGCTGCTCGCGAGGTAGACCTTCTGGTCGACGCTGTCCGTGGCCACGCTCTCGGGCTCGATCTCGACCTTCACCGGGTCGCGGGTCCACTGGGCGGCGAGGTTGATGATGTCCTGGGTGAAGGTCGCGGAGAACAGCAGCGTCTGCCGGTACTCCTTCTGCGGCGTGGCGCGCACGATGCGCTTCACCTGCGGGATGAAGCCCATGTCGAGCATCCGGTCCGCCTCGTCCAGCACCAGCACCTCGACGTGGTCGAGGAACAGGTCGCGGCGGGTCATGAAGTCGATGAGGCGCCCCGGCGTCGCGACGACGAGATCGACGATGCGCCGGTTCACCTGGTTCAGCTGCTTCTGGTAGTCCATGCCGCCGATCAGCGTCACGGTGTTGAGGCCCGTGTACCGCCCGAGTTCCTCGGCGTCGGCGGCGATCTGCATCACCAGTTCCCGGGTCGGCGCGATCACCACGGCCCGCGGTTCGCCGAGGAAGCGCTCATCCTCCACCGGGTTGTTGAGCAGGTCGTTGAAGATGGTGATCAGGAAGGCGGCCGTCTTGCCCGTGCCGGTCTGCGCCTTGCCGATGGCATCGTGGCCGCGCAGGGTGAAAGGCAGCACCTGGGCCTGGATCGGTGAGCAGTAGCGGAAGCCGAGGTCTGCGATGCCGTGCATGATCTCGTCACGCAGGCCGAGGTCATGGAAGCGCGTCTTGCCGTCCTCGGGCGGTACCGGGAAGTCGTCGATGGACCACTCGTGGGTGGCCGGCGCCGTGTTGGTCTCGCGCCGGCCGGCGGAATGCTTGCTCAAGATTCACCTGCAATGCTGAAAAATCGGCGCGAAGTGTAGCACTTCGGCGCCCCGCCTGCTGCCCCGCCGGCGCGCCCGCTCAGCCCCCGCGGGGATAGAGCCGCGCGAGGTAATAATCGATGCTGGTGAAGCGGCCGCCGCCGGTCACCATGAGCACGAGCAGCATGAGCGCGTAGGTGGCCGCGAACTCGATGCCGTTGTTGAGGATCACCAGCGGGCCGTGTTCACTGAGCCAGGCGTAGTTGCCGTGCTCCACCAGCAGTTCCCGGGCCACGCCCAGGCGCTGCGCGATGGCCGGGTCGCCGCTGTCGGCGATCGCCGCCCAGCCGTTCTCCCAGTGCACCGTGAGCCCAGCGACGATCATGGTCAGGCACAGCGGCACGGCCACCCAGCGGGTGGCGAGGCCGAGCAGCAGGAGCAGCGCGCCGAGGGCCTCGGTCCACGCGGCGAGCGGCGCCAGCAGCGCGGGCCAGGGCAGGCCGAGGCCCCACTCGCTGTTGCCGAACCACTCGACGGTGCTGTCCATGGCCGCGAGCTTCTGCGTACCGGCCATCCACAGCACCGGCGCCAGGTACAGGCGCAGCGCCAGCGGCGGCAGCCCGTCGAGCAGGCGCAAAGGGCCCGCGAGCGTATCCCTGAGCCGGTAGTAGCGGTTGGCGAGGCGCTGCATGAAGGATCGTCCGTCCCTGGCGTTGCCAGCTATGACAGTCCCGGCGCTGAAAAGTTTTCGCCCCGCCCCTGGGAACCGCGAACGGAGACCAGCAGGTCAGCGACCGCAGTCCGTGCAGCCGGGCCGCGGTGCGAGGGCCAGGCGCCGCACCTGGTAGTCGAACAGGTCCAGGGTCAGCAGGGCGCCGCGCAGGTCGCCGCCGTAAGCGGCCAGCACCTTGATCGCCTCGAGGGCGGCGAGGCTGCCGATGGCGCCGACGACGGGGCCAAGGACCCCGCTCTCGCTGCAGGACAGGGCGCTCGTGGCGCCCTCCTCCGGCACCAGGCAGCGATAGCAGGGGCCGCCGGCGGCGGGGTGGAAGGTGGCGAGCTGGCCCTCGGTGCGTACCGCCGCGGCGGAGACCAGGGGAATGCCGGCGGCGATGCAGGCGCGGTTGAGGGCGAAGCGCGCGGGATAGTTGTCGCTGCCGTCGAGGGCGAGGTCCACGCGGCCGGCGAGCATGCGCAGGCGCGCCTCGTCGGCGCGCTCGGCAACGACCTCGACCCGGGCGCCGGCGTTGAGAGCCGCCACCGCGTCGGCCGCCGAGCGCGCCTTGTTGCGGCCGAGGTCCGCCTCGCCGTGGGCGAGCTGGCGCTGCAGGTTGGAGGGCTCGACGTCGTCGCCGTCCACAAGGACCAGGCTGCCGACCCCGGCGGCGGCGAGGTAGAGCGCCGCCGGCGAGCCGAGGCCGCCGAGGCCGAGCACGAGAACCCGGGCGCGGCCCAGCGCTTCCTGGCCGGCGATATCGAAGGCCGGGAGCAGCAGCTGGCGGCTGTAGCGCTCGAGATCGTCGTCACCCAGCATGGCGGCCCCCGCTCGCGCGCTCGAGGCCGGCGAGGTCCCGCCGCGTGGCGACGGCATCGAAGCCGGCGCCGGCAAGCAGCCCGCGCACGGCTTCCGCCTGGTCGCAACCGTGCTCCAGGAGCAGCCAGCCGCCGTCCGCGAGGTGCGCCGGCGCCATCGCCGCGAGCGTGGCCAGGTCCTCGAGACCGGTGGGACCGGCGACCAGTGCCTGCGCCGGCTCGTGGGCCAGCGCCGGCCCCGCCAGGTGCGGGTCGTCCGCGGCCAGGTACGGCGGGTTGGCAACGACGAGGTCGAAGCGTTCGCCGCCCAGGGCGGCGAACCAGTCGGAAACGAGAAAGCGCACCCGCTCCAGGCCGAGGCGCTGTGCGTTGCCGGCGGCGACGGCGAGGGCCGCCGGGTCCCGGTCCACGGCGGTGACCCGCCAGCGCGGTCGCTCCGACGCCAGGGCGAGGGCGATGGCGCCGCTGCCGGTGCCGGCGTCGAGGACCCGCGCCTCGTCGGGCAGCGCGAGTTCCAGCGCCCAGCTGACGAGGGTCTCCGTGTCCGGGCGGGGTACGAGGGTGGCGCCGGTGACGCGCAGCGAGAGGGACCAGAAGTCGCGTTCGCCGACCAGGTAGGCCACGGGTTCACCGCCGCGGCGGCGGGCCAGGAGGTTGCGATAGCGCGCCGCCGGTTCCGCCGGCACCTCCGCCTCGGGCCAGGTGAACAGCCAGCTCCGGGGGCGGCCGAGGCAGTGGCCGAGGAGCACCTCGGCGTCGCGGCGGGCCTCGTCGGCATGGTCGGCACAGCCGCCGGTGGCGGCCTCGGCGAGGAGCGCCTGTACCGTGGTGGTCACGACCCGGCGAGGGCGGCCAGCTGGTCCGCCTGGTGCTCCTGGCGCAGGGGCCCGATGACCCCGTCGAGATCGCCCGCCATGATCTCGTCAAGGCGGTAGAGCGTGAGGTTGATGCGGTGGTCCGTCAGCCGGCCCTGGGGAAAGTTGTAGGTGCGGATGCGGTCCGAGCGGTCACCGCTGCCGACGAGGTTGCGCCGTTCCTCGGCCTGCTCGGCGGCCTGCTGGTCGGCCTGGGCGTTGGCCAGCTTCGCCTCCAGCAGCGACAGGGCCCGGGCCCGGTTCTTGTGCTGCGAACGCTCGTCCTGGCACTCGACCACGATCCCGGTGGGCAGGTGGGTCAGGCGCACCGCCGAGTCCGTCTTGTTCACGTGCTGGCCGCCTGCGCCGGAGGCGCGGAAGGTATCGATACGCAGGTCGGCCTTGTTGACGCTGACTTCGCCGAGCTCGTCCGCCTCCGGGAGGATGGCCACGGTGCACGCCGAGGTGTGGATGCGGCCCTGGGACTCCGTCTCCGGCACCCGCTGCACCCGGTGCGCGCCGGACTCGAACTTGAGGTGGGCGTACACGTCGCTGCCCTCGACCCGGCTGATCAGCTCCTTGTAGCCGCCGTGCTCCCCCGGCCGCTCGGAGAGCACCTCGACGCGCCAGCCGCGACGCTCGGCGTAGCGGCTGTACATGCGGAACAGGTCGCCGGCGAAGATCGCCGCCTCGTCGCCGCCGGTGCCGGCGCGGATCTCGAGGAACACGTTGCGGCCGTCGCGGGGGTCGCGCGGCAGTAGCAGCACCTGCAGCTCGCGCTCCAGGGCCTTGAGGCGGCTGTCGGCATCGGCGGCCTCTTCCTCCGCCAGGGCGCGCATTTCCGGGTCGCTGTCGCCGAGCATGGCCTGCGCCTCGTCGCGGTCCGCGGTGGCGGTGCGGAAGGCGGCGTAGCTCCTGACCACGTCCTCGAGCTCCGCGTACTCACGGGACAGGGTGCGGAAGCGGTCCTGGTCGGCGATGGTCTCGGGGTCACCGAGCAGCGCGGCGACCTCCTCGTGGCGCTCGGTGAGCGCATCGAGCTTGGCCAGCAGTGAGGGTTTCACTGCCGCTTGAGTCCGCGCGATTCCGCCGCCTTGCCGATGGGTGTGACCGAGGCCGCCTGCCGCGGCGCCTCCTCGAGGACCTCGTCACCGCGCAGGCCGAGCAGCTTGCGGGCGTGGGCGAGCACGTCCTCGCGCCCCTCGGCGCTGGCCCGCTTGAGGCCGGCGGTGGGGGCGTGGATGAGCTTGTTGGTGAGACCGCGCGCCAGCTGGGCGAGCACCGCGGGCGCGTCGTCGCCGCGCTCGAGGGCGGCGAGGGCCCGGTCGAGTTCCTGCTGCCGGGTCTGCTCGGCGGCCTTGCGGAACTCCTTGACCAGGTCGACGGCGGCCAGGGAGCGGCGCTCCTCGTAGAAGGCGCGCACGCCCTCGACGATGATGCCGTCGGCCTTGCGCGCCTCGTCCTGGCGGTTGCGCAGGTTCTCGTCGACGATCTGCCGGAGGTCGTCGACGGTGTACAGGTAGATGTCGCGCAGGTCACCGACCTGCGGCTCGATGTCCCGCGGTACGGCGATATCGACCATGAGCATGGGCCGGTGCTTGCGGGCACGGATCGCGCCCTCGACGGCGCCCTTGCCGAGGATCGGCAGCTGGCTCGCGGTGGAGGAGATGACGATATCGGCCTTCGGCAGCTGCGCCGGGATATCCGACAGCAGGATGGCCTCGGCACCGAACTTGCGGGCCAGTTCCCGGGCCCGGTCCAGGGTCCGGTTGGCGATGGTGATGTTGTTGACGCCGGCCTCGATGAGATGCCGGGTGACCAGCTCGATGGTTTCGCCGGCACCGACCAGCAGCGCGTTGCAGTCGGACAGGTCCGCGAAGATGTGCCCGGCGAGGTCCACGGCGGCGTAGGCCACGGAAACGGGGTTCTCACCGATGGCCGTGTCCGTGCGCACCTTCTTGGCGATGGAGAAGACCCGCGGGAACAGGCGGCCGAACTCGCCGCCCACCGTGCCGGCCTCGCTGGCGACAGCGTAGGCGGACTTGAGCTGGCCGAAGATCTGCGGCTCGCCAAGCACCATGGAATCGAGACCCGCCGCCACCTGCACCAG
>CAJWWA010000138.1 GCA_913048495.1 uncultured Halieaceae bacterium | reverse complement strand
ACTCGGCCGGCAAACCGGTGCGTCGGTGGGTGATGCGCTCGAAGGAGGCCGAGGACGAGAAGGAGGCCGGGGATGAGAAGGAGGCCGGGGACGAGGAGGCCATGCACTACGACCACGACTACGTGCGCGCGCTGGAGTACGGCATGCCGCCGACGGTGGGGGAGGGCATCGGCATCGACCGGCTGGTGATGCTGCTGACGGATTCGCCGTCGATCCGTGACGTGCTTCTCTTTCCGCACCTGCGGCCCGAGTGAGCGGCGCCCGTCGTGCTAGACTCCGCCCATTACGCACTGCGGAGACGCCCGTGCAGGCACTGACACCCCGGGCCCTGGGCGCCGCCCTGGCCCTGACCCTCATCGCCGGCTGCGCCAGCCAGCCGCCGCCCCCGTCCACCGAGAGCCCGCCGGCGGAAGAGCGCGAGGTGGAACTGACTCTCAACCTTCCCGAGCCGCCGGCCTGTGACTGCCCCGAGCCCGGCGCCGACTACACGTTCCTCGAGCGCGGTTTCCGGGCGCTCGCCGCAGGCGAGAGCATCGAGGCGGTGCAATACTTCCAGCGCTACCGGCGCCTGGAAAAGAACGCCACGGCGGCCTGGGAGGCCGATGTCGCCATCGCGTACGCCAGCATCCTGCCCAACAGCCCCTTCTACGACCTGGAAGCGGCCACCGCCGCGAGCGCCGAGCTGCAGGGCCGGCGGCCGGCGGAGCCCGCGCCGCACGACACGGCCGTGCTGCTGGCCCGGGCCCTCGAGGCCCTGGTGGAGCTGGCGCGGCACCTGGACGATGTCGAGGGCAGCAACGCGATGCTGCGCCAGGACCTCGAGAAACGTGAGCAGGCGCTCAGGCGGCTGCGCGAGCTGACCCTGGGTCAGCCGGCAACTCCACAGTAAAGGTCGAGCCTTTCCCCGGGGCGCTGGTCACGCTGATGCGCCCGCCCATGAGCTCACAGAAATCCCGGCAGATCGCGAGGCCGAGCCCGGTACCGCCGTAGGCGGCGCTGGTATCCGGCTCCGCCTGCACGAAGGCCTCGAAGACCCGCGCCTGCTGGGCTTCGCTCATGCCGATGCCCGTATCCACGACCGCGACCGAGAGGGCGTAGGGCGCCTCCGCGCGCCGGGCGCGTACGGTGATCGTGCCGCCGTCCGTGAATTTGCTCGCGTTGCTCAGGAGGTTGACGAGCACCTGGCGGAACTTGGTCGCGTCGGAGTTCAGCGCCGGCAGGGCCGGGGCGAGGTCGAGCTGCAGCCGGTTTTTCTTTTCCCGCACCAGCGGCGCGAGGCCGTCGCAGACCTGCCGCAGCACTTCCTCGGGCTGGAAGCGCTCACAGTGCAGGTCCATCTTGCCGGTCTCGATCTTGGACAGGTCCAGGATATCGTCGATGAGCGCGAGCAGCTGCCGGCCGGAGAGCGTGATCTTGTCGAGGTCCGACCGGTGACTCTCGCGGTCCACGGCGCCCGGGTCACCGAGTTCGTCGTGCAGCATCTCGCTGTAGCCGATGATCGCATTCAGCGGGGTGCGCAGCTCGTGGCTCACGTTGGCCAGGAAGATACTCTTGGCGGCGTTGGCCTCGTCGGCTTCGCGCTTGGCCTGCTGTTCGTCCTCGATGGCGATGCGCAGCTTGTCGGCCATGGTGTTGAAGGCCTCGGCGAGGTCGCCGAGCTCACCCTCGTCCTCGATGTCGTCGATGCGGTAGCCGAGATCCCCGGCGCCGATCCGCTCGGTGCCGCGCTTCAGGCGCTTCAGGGAGGCGTTGGTGTAGCGCACCAGGAACAGGCCGAGGGTGGCGGTGAGGAAGATGGAGGCGATGAAGCCGATCACCGTGATGCGGTCCGTGAGCAGGATGGTGCGATCGATGACGTTGGCGCGCTGCACCGCGATGAAGGCCTGCCGCTGCTCCAGCTCCTTTAGGCGCTGGCTTGCGGCGAGGTAGGGCACCGGGTCCTCGACGTCGGCCTGATAGGCCGGGTCGTTGTAGCGCTCGTAGAAGTTGCGCCAGTTGTCGAGGAGGCGGTCGGCGGCGCTGAGCAGGCGCTCGTACTGCAGCTGGGTGACGTCCCGGCTCACCGTGCCGAGGTCGTCGATGCGCTGGCGGATGGCGGCGAGATCCGCCCGCGCCTGCGTCTTCTCAGCGTCGCCGAGGCGGTCTTCCGTGGTCTCGCGCAGCGTCGCCAGGACCAGGATCTGCTGGCGCTGGTCCTCGAGCATCTGTTCGAGGTCTGTCGACAGTTGCGCGGCCTCGACCGCCTGCCGGTAGGCGACCATGCTCTCGCTCCGCGCGAAACTCCCCCAGAAATGCGTGCCGACATTGATGGCGAACAGCACCAGGATGGTCAGCAGCGACAGGGTCAGGCGGCGTCTGAGACTCATAGGGGGCTCACGGGGGACTCATGCCGGGCTCATGCCGGACACAGGGCCTCGATCTTGGCGAGCAGGGCCGGGAAGTCGATGGGCTTGGTGGCGTAGTCGTCGCAGCCGGCACCCAGGGCGTTCTGCCGGTCCGCCTCCATGGCATGAGCGGTGAGGGCGATGATCGGGATGGCGCGGGTCGCCGGGTTGCCGCGGGCTTCCCGGCAGGCGCTCCAGCCGTCGAGCACGGGCAGGTTCATGTCCATGAGGACGAGCGCGGGCTGCTCCGTTTCCATCCGCTCCAGCGCCTCGCGGCCGTCGCCGGCGGTGAGCACGGCAAAGCCGGCACGGGTGAGGCGCCGGCGCAGCATGTCCCGGTTCAGTTCGTTGTCCTCGACGAGGAGGAGGGGGCCGCGGCCGCTCACGGGGCAGGGTCCGCCAGGTAGCCTGTCACGAGGTGTACCCGCAGCGCCTCATCGATGCCCCGGGCCCTGATTTCCCGGCTTTCGGCGACCGTAGCGCGCCCGGCGAGGGCAGTGACGGTGCTGTCTGCCGCGAGCACTTCGCCCGGACCGGTGGCGTCCTCGATGCGGGAGGTCACGTTCATGGGGTGGCCGACGAAGCCATACTTGCTGCGCCGCTCCGAGCCGATGTTGCCGGCGATGACCGTCCCGGTATTCAGGGCGACCGCGGTGCGCAGCGCCGGCAGGCCCTCGGCCGCGTTGGCTGCGTTGACCTCGTCCATGGCCGCCTGCATGGCCAGGGCGCACTGCACGGCGCGGTCGGCATCGTCATCGCGGCGCTGCGGGGCGCCGAAGGCGGCGAGGATGGCATCACCGAGAAACTCGTCGATGGTGCCGTTCCAGGCCAGGATGATGTCCGTCATGGCGCCCAGGTAGCGGTTGAGCATGGTCACCACCTGGGTCGGCTCCAGCTGCTCGCAGAGCGTGGTGAAGCCGCGGATGTCGGACATGAGGATGGTCACCTCGCGCAGGTCGCCGCCGAGGTCGAGCCCCTCGGGCCGCTCGAGGATGTCGGTCACGATCTCGTCGGAGAGATAGCGCCCGAAAGTGGCGCGGATGAACTGCTCGCTGCGCTCGAGCTGCTGCCGGTACTGGTCTTCCCGGTCGTGCCAGCGCTTGCGCTCGATGCCGGCCTTGATGCGGGCCTGCAGCAGCACCGGGTTGAAGGGCTTGAACAGGTAGTCGTCGGCGCCGGCCTCGATGCAGTCGATAATGCCCTGCATGTCCTGGTGGCCCGAGATCACGATCACCGGCGTGGCGTGCCACTCCGGGTGCGCCTTGATGCGTGCCAGCACCTCGCGGCCGTCCATGCCGGGCATGACCAGGTCGAGCAGCACCACGTCGACGTCCGATTCCTCGAGGGTGGCCAGGGCCTGCTCGCCATCCGCGGCGGTGACCACGAAGTGACCGCAGCGCGACAGGTAGCGCGCCACCAGCTCCCGGTTCTCGCGCCGGTCGTCGACCGCGAGGATGAAGCCGGGCTCGCTGGTGATGGTGACGCTGCCCTGGCCGGGCTGGCTGTCGAGGGTGAGGTCCCCGGCGCTGTGCGTGGCCTGCACCAGGCGCAGCAGGCAGTCGCCGAGTTCCGCCTGCGCGTCGCCCTCGACCTGCTCGAGGAGCATCTCGGCGTAACCGCGCAGGGCGCCGAGGCGGTTGCGCAGCTCGTGCCGGTCCGCGCCCGCCGCGTCGCCGAGGTCCTGCTCGAGGGCGCCGGCGGCGTTGAGGACGCCCGCGAGGTCCTCGCGGGCATCGGGCGTCAGCGCGGTTTCCGCCCCCGGTGCGATGCTGCGCACCTCGGCGATGGCGCGCAGGAGCACGTCGCTGAAGGGAAATGGCTGTGCCTCGCCGGTCACCGTGTGGCCCGTCCTCGCTGGCGCCGCGCGCCCCTGTGATGGCGCCGAGTATAGCGACGGGCCGGCGCGGGGGGAAAGGCCGGCGCCGGGTGGTGCGCCGCCCTTGGGGCTGCGGTACTATGGCGCGGACGCAGCAGCTCGTGGAACAGTGCAGCCATGTTGGAGCAGGTGGAGATTTTCAAGGGCCTCTCGACCGAAGAGCTCGAGGCGCTGGAAGAAACCAGCACCCGCCGGACCTTTCCCAAGAACACGGTGGTGATCCACGAAAACGACCCGGCGGACTCCCTGTTCGTGATCGAGAGCGGCAAGGTCAAGGTCTACTGCAGCGACAAGAACGGCAAGGAGTTCATCATGAACACCCAGGGCGCCGGGGACTACTTCGGCGAACTGGCGCTGCTCGACGACAGCACCCGCTCCGCCTCGGTGCGAACGGTGGAGAAATCCACCTTCTGCATCGTCTACAAGGACGACTTCAGCCGCGTGCTCGAGCAGCACCCCAACATCACCCGTACCCTGATCGGCAACCTCGCCGCCCGGGTGCGCAAGCTTACCGCGGACGTGAAAAGCCTCGCCCTGCAGGACGTCTACGGCCGGGTGGCCAACGTGCTCATGGACCTCGCCGAAGAGCGCGAGGACGGCTCGCTGTTCATCCCGGAGAAGCTCACGCAGCAGGATATCGCCGACCGCGTCGGCGCCTCCCGCGAGATGGTCGCCCGCATCCTCAAGGACCTGACCATCGGCGAGTACATCCGCTTCGAGGGCCGGCACATCATCATCAACACGCGCCTGCCGGCGAAGTACTGAGCGGCAGCCGGGCGGCCGCCCTCAGCGGTCGTCTTCCTCGACAGACTCCACCCGCAGCGCCAGCCGGCCCTCGGCCAGCCGTGCCCTCACCGCCTCGCCCGCCGACGTGTCCTGCGCCCGGCGCAGGATGGCGCCAGCCTCGTCGCTGAGAATCGCGTAGCCCCGGCCGAGGGTGGCCAGCGGGCTCAGGGAATCGAGCAGGGCGGCGAGGCGCGCCAGCCGGTCCTGCCGGCGCGCCAGGCCGTGCTGCATGGCCTGGCGGAGGCGGCGCTCGGCGCCGTCGAGGCGGTCGCCGAGGCGGGCCAGCCGCGGTCGCGGGTCCCGGCGCAGGAGCCGGTCCGTCAGCCGGTCGAGCCGCCGGCGTTCCCGCTGGAACGCGACGGCCTGGGCCCGCGCCAGCCGGCCCTCGAGGTCATCGAGGCGCTGGGCGCGCTCGCGCAGGAGCGTGCCGGGGTGCTTGAGGCGCGCCCGCAGGTGCGCAAGCTCCCGGCCGGCATCGCGCAGCCGCCGCGCGGCGCTGCGCGTCAGTGCCTCGTCCAGCTGCGCCAGGCGCAGGCGCCAGTCGGCCTGGTCCGGGCTGAGCAGCTCCGCAGCCGCGGAGGGCGTGGGGGCGCGCTGGTCCGCCACCAGGTCGGCGATGGTGATGTCGGTCTCGTGGCCCACGGCGCTCACCACCGGCAGCGCGCTGCCGGCAATGGCCCGGGCCACGCTCTCCTCGTTGAAAGCCCAGAGGTCCTCCAGCGAGCCGCCGCCGCGGCCGACGATGAGCGCATCGAAGGGAATCGCGCCGCTTTCGTGCCAGCGGTTGGCCCGGGCGATGGCGGCGCAGACGGCCGGTGCCGCCTCGACGCCCTGCACGGGCACCGGCAGTACCGAGACCCGGATCAGCGGGCAGCGGCGGCGCAGCACCGTGAGCATGTCGTGCAGGGCCGCGCCGGTGGCCGAGGTGATGATGCCGAGGTGGGCCGGCGCCGTGGGCAGCGGGCGCTTGCGCTCGGCGGCGAACAGGCCCTCGGCCTCGAGCTTCGCCCGCAGGGCCTCGAAGCGCGCCTGCAGGGCGCCGGCGCCGGCGGGCTCGAGGAACTCAACGATCAGCTGGAAGTCGCCCCGGGCCTCGTAGAGGGAGACGCGGGCGCGCAGGCGCACGGCGTCGCCGTTCTCGGGGGTGAAGCGCAGCCGCTGGTTGGCGCGGCGGAACATGGCGCAGCGCACCTGGGCGTTGTCGTCCTTCAGGGAGAAGTACCAGTGCCCGGAGGCGGGGCGGGCAAGGTTGGAGATCTCCCCCTCCACCCAAACGAAGTCGAAGTGGCTCTCGAGGAGGGTCTTCACTTCCCGCGCAAGAACGCTGACGCTGATGGCGGGGGGTGTGCTTGCCGTGGTGCGCACTGGCGGTGGCCTGTACCTGAACCGGAAGAAGAAGGGGGCTGGTTTACCTCGGAAGAGGCGAGGAATTATAATTGCACGTTTACCACCTCCCCGCCAACGGAGACCCCGGCCATGCTTCGCATCGACGAGGAAGCCCTCACTTTTGATGACGTCCTGCTGCTGCCCGGGTACTCGGAGGTCGTGGCCACGGACGTGTCCCTGCGGACGCGCCTCACCCGGGAGATCGCCCTCAATATCCCGCTGATCTCCTCGGCCATGGACACGGTGACCGAGTCCCGCCTCGCCATCGCTCTCGCCCAGGAGGGCGGTGTCGGTATCGTGCACAAGAGCATGAGTATCGCCGAGCAGGCCGACCACGTGCGCCGGGTGAAGAAATTCGAGAGCGGCGTGGTGAAGGACCCGATCACCATTCAGCAGTCGGCCACCATCGCCGAGCTCATTGACCTGACCCGCGCCAACGGGATTTCCGGCGTGCCGGTGCTTAACGGCGACGACCTGGTCGGCATCGTGACCCGCCGCGACCTGCGCTTCGAGACGTCCATGGACAGGACCGTGTCCAGCATCATGACGCCGAAAGAGAAGCTGGTGACGGTGCGCGAGGGCGCGAGCGCCGAAGAAGTGCAGCGGCTGCTGCACCAGCACCGGATCGAGAAGATCCTCGTGGTCAATGACGACTTCGACCTGACCGGCATGATCACCGTCAAGGACTTCGACAAGGCAGAGAGCTTTCCCCACGCCTGCAAGGATGAGCACGGCCGCCTGCGCGTGGGCGCCTCCGTGGGCACGAGCGCGGATACGGACGAGCGCGTCGCGGCCCTGGTCCGCGCCGGGGTCGACGTGATCGTGGTCGACACGGCGCACGGCCACTCGCGCAACGTGCTGAACCGCGTCGCGTGGATCAAGGAGCATTTCCCCGAGGTGCAGGTGATCGGCGGCAACATCGCCACCGGCGAGGCGGCGAAGGCCCTGGCCGAGGCGGGGGCGGACGCGGTCAAGGTCGGCATCGGCCCCGGCTCCATCTGCACGACCCGCGTGGTTACCGGCATCGGCGTGCCGCAGATGAGCGCCATCGCCAACGTCACCGCCGCCCTCGAAGGCACGGACATCCCGGTCATTGCCGACGGCGGCATCCGCTTCTCCGGGGACATCGCCAAGGCCATCGCGGCGGGCGCCCACTCGGTGATGATGGGTTCCATGTTCGCCGGTACGGAGGAGGCCCCCGGCGAGGTCGAGCTCTACCAGGGCCGGACCTACAAGGCCTACCGCGGCATGGGCTCCCTGGGCGCCATGTCTTCGAACCAGGGCTCGTCCGACCGCTATTTCCAGGACGCCAGCAAGGGCACGGAAAAGCTCGTGCCCGAAGGCATCGAGGGCCGCGTGCCCTACAAGGGCCCGGCCTCGGCGATCATCCACCAGCTCATGGGCGGGGTGCGCTCGGCCATGGGTTACACGGGCTCCCGGGATATCGACACGATGCGCACGCGCCCGCGCTTCGTGCGCGTGAGCGCGGCCGGCATGACCGAGTCGCACGTCCACGACGTCTCCATCACCAAGGAAGCGCCCAACTACCCTGTCAGCTGAGGCGCCCCGCGCCGGACCCCCGCCCATGACCGACATTCATGCCGAGAAGATCCTGATCCTGGACTTCGGCTCGCAGTACACTCAGCTCATTGCCCGGCGGGTGAGGGAAAGCGGCGTCTACAGCGAGATCCGTCCCTGGGATCTCGACGAGGACGCTATCCGCGCCTTCGCGCCGCAGGGCATCATCCTCTCCGGCGGCCCCGAGTCCGTGCCCGAGGCCGGCTCTCCCCGCGCCCCGGCCGTCGTCTTCGAGCTCGGCGTGCCGGTGCTCGGCATCTGCTACGGCATGCAGACCATGGCCGCCCAGTTCGGCGGCGAAGTCGAGGGCTCGCCCACGAGCGAGTTCGGCTATGCGCAGATCCGCCTCACCGCCAACAGCGGCCTGCTGCGGGACATCCGCGACCACCTCGACAGTGACGGCACGCCGCTCCTCGACGTGTGGATGAGCCACGGCGACAAGGTCAGCCGGGCCCCCGAGTGCTTCGAGGTGACCGCCGCCACGCCGAGCTGCCCCATCGCCGCCATGGCACACCGGGACAAGCCCTTCTTCGGCATCCAGTTCCACCCGGAGGTTACGCACACGCTGCAGGGCAAGCGGATCTTCGAGCACTTCGTGCATGACCTCTGCGGCTGCCAGGCGCTGTGGACGCCGGCGAACATCGTCGAGGACGCCATCGCCTGCGTCCGCGAGACCGTCGGTAGCGACAAGGTGCTGCTGGGCCTCTCCGGCGGGGTGGATTCCTCCGTGGTCGCCGCGCTGCTGCACCGGGCCATCGGCGACCAGCTCACCTGCGTCTTCGTGGACAACGGCCTGCTGCGCCTGAACGAGGGCGACCAGGTCATGGAGATGTTCGCCA
>CAJWWA010000137.1 GCA_913048495.1 uncultured Halieaceae bacterium | reverse complement strand
CCGGCCTCGGCCTTCGGCGCGGCTACTTGCAGGACCTTGCGGAGCTGCCCGCGGGCCGGGTTGATTTTCTCGAGCTGGCGCCGGAGAACTGGCTCGGCGTCGGCGGGCGCCTCGGCCGCGCCTTCGCGGCCCTGGCCGAGCGCTATCCCCTGGCCCTGCACGGCCTGTCGCTGGATATCGGCGGCAGCGACTCGCTGGATCGCGATCTCCTCGCCGGCGTGCGCGGGCTCATGGACCGCTACCCGGTCGCCCTGTACAGCGAACACCTGAGTTTCTGTGCTCACGAGGGCCATCTCTACGACCTGTTGCCGCTGCCGTTCACGGAAGAGGCCGCGCGTCATGTCGCCGCGCGGGTAACGATCGTGCAGGACATCATCGGTGCGCCGCTGGTGCTGGAGAACGCCTCCTACTATGCACCCGCCTGCCCACCCGCAGCACCGGGAGGGGCGGGTGCTGACGAAGCGGCCTTCATCGCCGAGGTCGTGGAGCGCTCGGGCTGTGAACTGCTGCTCGACGTCAACAACGTCTACGTGAACAGTATCAACCATGGCTACGATGCGCGGGCCTTCATCGAGCGGCTGCCGCTTGCGCGGGTGCGCTACCTGCACATCGCCGGCCACTATGACGAGGCCGACGACCTGAAGATCGACACCCACGGCATGCCGGTCGTCGAGCCGGTCTGGGACCTGCTCGCCGCGGTCTACGCACGCCTCGGGCCGCTGCCCACGCTGCTCGAGCGGGACGCCAACCTGCCGCCCCTGGAGACGCTCCTCGGTGAAGTGGCTCGCGTGCGTACCCTGCAGGCGGAGGCCGGCGCTTCCCCCGCCTTGCGGGCGACGGCCTCGTGAACGGGGACGTCGAGACCGGCCTGGCCGCGACGCAGGCCGCCCTGGCGGCTCACCTGCGCGACCCGGCCAGGCCCGCGCCCGCGGGTATGGCCGAACGCGGCCTCGCCGTGTACCGGGAGCTCGTCTACAACAATCTCGAGGGGCTGCTCCGCGCAGGCTTCCCCGTGCTCCATCGCGTCCTCCCGCCCGAGCGCTGGGCGTCGCTCGTGCGCGACTTCCTGCGCGAGCACGCCAGCCGCAGCCCCTACTTCCTGGCCGTGGGCGAGGAATTCCTCGCCTACCTCGCGGTGCGTCCGCCGGCGCCCTGGGAGCCGGCGTGGCTTTCGGAGCTCGCCCATTACGAGTGGGTGGAACTGGCGCTGGACATCCGCGAGGGTGAAGCGCCCGCGCCGCCGCCGACCGGCCTGGACCCGCTCGACGCTGTCCCCGCGCTGTCGCCGCTCGCCTGGGTGCTGCGCTACCGCTGGCCGGTCCACCGCATCGGGCCCGGGCACCAGCCCACGGCACCGCCGGGCGAGCCCTGCTGCCTGCTGGTCTACCGGGACCGGGAGGAGCGCGTGCGCTTCATGGAATTAACGCCCGCCACCGCCCGTCTTCTGGAGACAGTGCAGGAGATACCGGGGCGGCCGGGTGGCCGGCTCCTCGACGACCTGGCGGCCGAGCTGTCGCTCGCCCCCGCGGTGCTGCGGGAACACGGGCGCGGCCAGCTCGCGGAGTTCGCTGCACTGGGTGTGCTCGCGCTGGCACGCGATGGCGGTGACGGTGATGTTGTGCCGTCGCGGCCCCCGGCTTAAGATTGCCGGTTACGTTTTCGGGGACCAACAATGTTCGCTCGTCTGATCCTGGTGCTAGCCCTCGCCCTGCCCTGTGCCCAGCTTGCGCAGGGCAGCGACGTGGACCCGCTGGAAGCGATCAACCGCCCCGTCTTCGCTTTCAACGATATGCTCGATACCTTCGTGCTGCGCCCGGCGGCCAAGGGCTACGACTACGTGGTTCCCCAGCGTATGCAGAGGGGCATCGGCAACTTCTTCGGCAACATGCTCGACGTAAACCGGGCGGTGAATTCGCTGCTCCAGGGCAAATGGTCGGGTGCGCGGGATTCCGCAGGACGGGTCCTGGTCAACAGCACCCTAGGGATGTTCGGCTTTTTCGACGTGGCAACGG
Organism: uncultured Halieaceae bacterium; assembly: GCA_913048495.1. Taxonomy (GTDB): domain Bacteria; phylum Pseudomonadota; class Gammaproteobacteria; order Pseudomonadales; family Halieaceae; genus Pseudohaliea. Next base: position 6,896 of record CAJWWA010000137.1, on the reverse strand, counting down.
AGCTCGGCATCGAGCGCCATCGCGCGGACTTCGGCGAGACCCTCGCCGCCTGGGGCGTGCCGCAGGGGCCCTATGTCGTGGTGCCGCTGTTCGGCCCGCGCACGATCCGCAGCGGCACCGGCACGCTGGTGGATACCTTCGCCTCGGTGCCGTTCTACGTCGACGACTCCACGGTCACCTGGAGCCTGTTCAGCCTGGGCATCGTCCACGCCCGGGCGCGGCTGCTGGAGTCGGATCAGCTCATGTCCGGCGACCGCTATATCTTCATCCGCGATGCCTACCTGCAGCAGCGGGCCGCCCGGCTGCGTGACGGCGTCGTGGAAGACGAATTCTCCGATTTCGAGGACGACTGGTCGGAGGATTTCTGAAACCCCTGCATGGATACGGCGCCGAAACTGTGAATTGTGCCCCAGCCTGCGCGATCCGCCTTGCCCGGGTGTCCCGGGGGGCGTAGTGTCCTTCCAAGTCTGGAGCCCTGATCCATGCAGATGACACACAGCGGCAAGGTGCTGGTCATCGACAATGACCCGGAGCGCGCCGCGGCGCTCGCCGGGCTCGTGACCGGTGCCGGCTTCACCGCCGATGTCACTACCGACGTGACCAATTCCACCCAGTCGCTGAGCGATGCCAGCGACCTGGATGTCATCCTCTGTGAACTGGACCTCGAGGGCGTCTCCTGGGGCGAGGCCAAGCGCACGCTGCGCGAGATGAACGTGCAGGTTCCGGTGATCATGTTCTCCGACGAGGCCTCCTCGGCCAACATGATGACGGCGCTGCGCCTCGGCGCGAACGACTTCTTCGCCCGCCCGGTGGAAGACGCCCAGGCCCTGTTCGACTCCATGGACCGCTGCGTGCGCCAGCGCCAGATGAGCCGGGAGCTGCGCCAGTCGCGCAAGCGGCTGGAGTCCGCCAACCGCGAGCTGAACCACACCGTTCGTGTTCTCGAGCAGGACCAGCAGGCCGGGCGCCAGGTGCAGCTGCGCATGCTGCCGACCTCGCCCATGGTGATCGGCGATTACGTCTTCAGCCACACGGTGATCCCGTCTCTCTACCTGAGCGGCGACTTCACCGACTATTTCACCGTGGGCCAGGACTACGTGGTGTTCTTCATGGCCGACGTGTCGGGCCACGGCAGCTCTTCCGCCTTCGCCACGGTGCTGCTCAAGAACCTCTTCGCGCGCAAGCGCTCGGACTATCTCCGCAAGAGCGATGCCGCGGTGCTCGATCCGGTGCGCATGCTCGGGCTCGCCAACAAAGAACTGCTGGATCTCGGCGTCGGCAAGTTCGCCACCATGATCGTCGGCGTCCTCGACATGGCGTCCAACGGCCTGCGCTACGCCGTGGCCGGGCACCTGCCGCTGCCGGTGCTGGTCTCCGATGCGGGTGCCGACTACCTGCCCGGCGAGGGCACGGCGGTGGGCATGATGCCGGACGCGGCCTTCGAGGTGCAGGAGGTGCCGCTGCCCGAGAGCTTTACCCTGGCGCTGTTCTCGGACGGCATCCTGGAGATTCTGCCGCCGGACAACCTGATCGAGAAAGAGGCCTTCTTCCTCGACGTCTTCCGCCAGGGCAGCGAGAGCCCGGCCGCGCTGGTTACCCGCCTCGGCCTCGATTCCGTAGCCACGGCGCCGGATGACATCGCCGCGCTGTTCGTCAGCAAGCGGGCCGGCAGTGTCTGAGGGGCGGGTACTCGCAGCCTGCCAGGACGGCGCCTACGTGCTGCGCCTGACCGGCGACGTACGCATGACCCTGTGTACCTCGCTCGACGATTACCTGGCGCAGATGCTCGCGGACCCGGCCTTCGCCAGCGTCTGGATCGACCTCTGCGACGTGGAGGGGCTCGACAGCACGACCCTGGGCCAGCTGGCCAAGCTGGCGCTGCAGGTGCGCGAGCGCTACGGCTTCCGCCCGGCCATCTATTGCTGCGATGCCGGCATCAACCGGCTTCTCTCGAGCATGGGTTTCGAGCGCCTGTTCGAGCTGCACGAGAAGACCTGCTGCAACACCGGCACCGCCGAGGACATCCCGCTGGTGCCCGGCAGCGAGGCTGCGGTGCGCGAGCGGGTGATCGAGGCACACCGGGTGCTCATGGGCCTGTCCGACGAAAACGCGGACCGCTTCCGCGACCTCATGGACGCGCTGGAGACGTCCCCCGGTCCCGGCTACTGACTCGGGACACTAACGACCGGCGACGGTCAGCTTGGCCCGGATGTACTCCTCGTGGGGTACGTAGATGAGCTCGGCGACGCGGCGGATCAGGTGCTCCTCGTACTTGTCGAGGTCGCCATCGGCGTAGGCTACCTTCCACATGTCGATGATCAGCTGGCGCTTGCGCGCCGGGGGGAAATGGTCATTGATCAGCCGCGTGAACTGGTACAGCGAGGTCGCCGCGTCCGCCTGGGCGTTGGCTTCCCGGACCAGGTCCTCGAGCTCGGCGTCGCTGAGGCCCAGGCCCCGCTTCAGCGTGTCGGCCAGCGCCGCTTCCTCGACCCCGTCCTGCCGCGAGTCCGCCCGCGCGGTCTCGATCAGCAGGGCCGCGGCCGCCAGGCGCAGCCGGTGCTCGGTGACCGCCGGTTCGTCGTCCCGGGACGGCTCGAAGAGCGCTTTCAGGGCGCCTATCATCGCTCGCTCACCACCTGCTCGAGACGGCGCTGGTCGGCGATGAAGTTGCGGATGCCCTCGGCGAGCTTTTCCGTGGCCATGGCGTCGTCGTTGAGCTCCAGCCGGAAAGCCGCTTCCGCCGGGGCCGACCGGGCGTCGTCGGAGGCCGCGCCGGTCGCCGCGAGCGCCCGGGGCAGATCGCCCTCGTCGTCGGCGAGGCCCTCGAGGAGCGTCGGGCTGATGGTCAGCCGGTCGCAGCCGGCGAGGGCCTCGATCTCCCCCTGGTTGCGGAAGCTCGCGCCCATGACCACCGTGTCGTAGCCGTGGTGCTTGTAGTAGCGGTAGATGCGCCGCACGGACTGCACGCCGGGGTCGTCCTCGGGGCTTTCAATGGCGAGGTCCGTGTTGGCCTTGTACCAGTCGAGAATGCGGCCGACGAAGGGCGAGATCAGGTGGACGCCCGCGTCGGCACAGGCGCGGGCCTGGGTGAAGCCGAACAGCAGCGTCAGGTTGCAGTTGATGCCATCGCGCTCGAGGGCTTCGGCGGCGCGGATGCCCTCCCAGGTCGACGCGGTCTTGATCAGCACGCGCTCGCGGCCGACGCCCGCCTCTTCGTACAGGCCGATCAGCTTCTTCGCCCGCTCGATGGTGCCCGCGCTGTCGAAGGACAGGCGCGCGTCCACTTCCGTCGAGACGCGGCCGGGGATGAGCTCGAGGATCTCGCGGCCCACGGCGACGGCAAAGCGGTCGCAGCTGTCGGCGAGCTGCTCCTCGCTCGAGCCACCGGCCGCTGCAGCCGCGCTGCGCGCGCCATCGAGGAGCTCGGCGTAGTGGGGCAGGGCGGACGCCTTCAGCAGCAGCGAGGGGTTGGTGGTCGCATCGGTGGGGGCGAACAGGCGGATGGCCTGGATGTCGCCGGTGTCGGCGACCACCTGGGTCATGGCCTTCAGTTGCTCGAGCTTGCTGGGCATGGCGTCTCCTATGGTGAACGCCGCCTCAGGCGGCGAGCGGGACAAGCTGGTCGAGGGCGGCACGGAGCGTGTCGGCTCCCGCGCCGGGGCGGTGCGCGTTCTCGCTCAGGTGGCGGCGGAAGCGGCGGGCGCCGGGGCGGCCGCTGAACAGACCGAGCACGTGCCGGGTGATGTGGTTGAGCGGAGTGCCCGCGGCGAGCTCGCGCTCGAGATAGGGGAAGAGCGCGAGCAGGGCTTCCTCCGGCGTGGCGGCCGGGTCGGGCGCACCGAACAGGGTGCTGTCCACGCGCGCTAGCTGCCACGGGTCCTGGTAGGCGGCGCGGCCCAGCATGATGCCGTCGAGCGTCGCGAGGTGCTCGCGGCTACTCTCGAGACTGTCCAGCCCGCCGTTGAGCACGATCGTGAGCGCCGGGAACTCCGCCTTGAGGCGGTACACCCAGGGGTAGTTGAGCGGCGGGACTTCCCGGTTTTCCTTCGGCGATAGGCCTTTCAGCCAGGCCTTGCGCGCGTGAACGATGAACACCTCGCAGCCGCCCCCGGCCACCGTGCCCACGAAGTCCCGGAACTCGCCGTAGCTCTCCATGTCGTCGATGCCGATGCGGTGCTTGACGGTCACGGGGATGGCGCAGGCCTCGCGCATCGCGCGCACGCATTCCGCCACCAGCCCGGGGCGGGCCATCAGGCAGGCACCGAAGGCGCCATTCTGCACCCGGTCCGACGGGCAGCCGCAGTTGAGGTTGACCTCGTCGTAGCCGGCGTCCTCGGCGAAGCGCGCGCAGCGGGCGAGGTCGGCGGGGTCCGAGCCGCCGAGCTGCAGTGCCACGGGATGTTCCACGGCCGGGTCGAAGGCCAGCAGCCGCTTCCGGTCGCCGTGGATCAGCGCGCCGGTAGTGACCATCTCCGTGTACAGCCGCGCGCGGCGCGTCAGGCCGCGCCAGAACTGGCGGCAGAAGCGGTCCGACCAGTCCATCATGGGCGCGGTGCAGAAGCGCCAGGAGTCAACCGCGGGTTCTTGCTGCTGGTGGTCGAGGCGTTTCATGGCGCCTAGGATAACGCAGCGCCGGGCTTGATGCGGCCCCGCCTCTCGGTAATCTGTCAGGTAATGCCGGTCTCGATCACGACCTTGCCATGGGAGCGGCGCGGCTCCTTGAGGTAGCGACAGGCCTCGACGTACTCGTCCATCGGGTAGACCCGGTCTATGTTGGGCTTTATGTCGCCGCGGGCCAGTGCGCTGTTAACCCAGGCGATACCCTTCGGGCAGTGTTCGTCATCCTCCAGGTAATTGAAGACGGAATAGGCCTGGAACAGGGCGTTGGACTGGAAGAGTGCCGCGTATGGGATGGTGGGGAATTCCTTGTCCAGCATTCCGTAGAAGAAGATGCGCGCGTCCTTGGCAAGTGCGCCGACGTATTCCTTCATCAGGCCACCGCCGACCGAGTCGAAGGCCGCATCGATGCCTTTGCCCCCTGTCAAAGTGCGCAGCTGTTCCGCGACCCCATCACCCGAGGAGTCGGTCACGATGACGTGGTCGGCGCCGGCTGCCTCGAGATAGGGCTTGTTGTAGTCATAGCGCGTGGTGCCGATCATGGTCGCGCCGCAACTTCTGCCGATCTCCAGGGCCGCACTGCCCGCCGTGCTTGTGGCCGCGGTTACCAGGATGGCCTTGCCGGGTTGGGCGCGGGCGAGCTCGACGACCGGATAGTAAGCAGTCAGGTATTGCATCCAGATCGAGGCGCTCTCTACCGCGCTCAGGCCGGCAGGTGCCGGGGTCAGGTAGCGGGCGTTGACGACCAGCGATTCCGCGCTTGCCCCGCGATTATCGTAGAAGTGAGGAAGGGTGCAGTATCGGGCCCCGATCTCGATGCCCTCGACTCCCGCTCCTACCGCGTCGACGATGCCTGCGGCTTCCATCCCGATGCGTGCGGGAAAAGCTGAAAAGCTGAAGGAATAGCGGTTCTCCATGAGGTCCATGTCGCCCCAGTTCAGGGCGAAGGCCTCGATTCGGAGACGGACTTCACCGGGACCCGGGTCCTGCGTGGGAAACTGCTCGAGGCTAAGCCCCTCGAAACCCGTATAGTCGTGGATCACCCATGCCTTGTGCATTGCGCTACTGCCCTCCGGATCGCGGTGGTTGCGCCCACTGCGAGCGGCGGCGGGCATTACGGCCCTAATTATTGGTTAAAAATTTAAGTAAAGCAAAAAATTTTGATAAACCATTGCGCGGGCTCAGTGCGCGTCCTCGCCCCAGACTTCCTCAAGGCGCTGGTCGCGGCCGCAGTTCCAGCGGTAGTACTTGTAGCGCAGGGGGTTCTTCTCGGCGTAGTCCTGGTGGTATGCCTCCACCGGCCAGAAGCGGCCGGCCGGGAGCAGTTCGGTGGCAATCTCCCGGTCCGCAAAGCGCGCCCTCACGGCGGCGAGCGAGGCCTCGGCCGCGGGGCGCTGTTCATCCGTTGCAAAGATGGCGGTGCGGTAGCTGGGCCCCTTGTCGCAGAACTGGCCGCGGTCGTCGAAGGGGTCGATGTTGTGCCAGAAGTGCTCGAGGAGCTGCTCGTAGCTGACCACGGCCGGGTCGTAGCTCACCTTCACGGCCTCGTAATGGCCTTCGTGGTTGCCGCGGTAGGTCGGATTCTGCAGGGTACCGCCGGTGAAGCCGGACACGACTTCACCGACGCCCTCGAGCTTCTCGAAGTCGGCTTCCATGCACCAGAAGCAGCCGCCGGCGAACATCGCCTCCGCGGCGCGCAGCGGGCTGGCGGCAAGGGCGAAACAGGCCAGCAGCGTGGCCAGGAACAGGCGCGTCATGGGGTTTCTCCAGTCGGGTGTACGGGGTAGGACCGTGCCGCGCGTCGCGGGTTCACGGGCTTTACGCCGCGATCCCGGAAGCGGATTCCCCGCCCGCGCCCGCAGCGGCGCCGGCTATACGCTACACTCGCCGCTCGACCGGCGGGGGAGGGGACCTTGCGCGCACGACCTGCTATGCACCGACAGCGACGGGCCGCGACGCTCGTGCTCTGCCTGCTGGCGAGCCTGGCGCCAGCGCACGCGGCGGTGGCCGGGGTCAGCTTCGAGACCGTGCAGGCGCTGCCCTTCTCGGCGCCGACCGCACGCCTGGCCTACGGCGAGGCGGAGAGCCAGTACGGCCTCTACTGGGCGCCGGCCGGCGGGCCGGCGGTGGCCCCCCTGGTGGTGCTCGTTCACGGCGGCTGCTGGCTGGCGGCGTACGGCGTCGATCACCTGCGTCCGCTCGCCAGCGCCCTCGCCGATGCCGGCTTCGCCGTGTGGGCGCCGGAGTACCGCCGCGTCGGTGACGGCGGCGGCGACCCG
>CAJWWA010000136.1 GCA_913048495.1 uncultured Halieaceae bacterium | reverse complement strand
AGCGGACCTGACCATCACTGCGGTGATAAATCTGTCGATCCGGGAACCAGCGTTGCGCAGTGCCCCAAACCGCTTCTTTCACTCGTGAAAACATGCGTTACGCCGCTAGAAGTTTACCCGCCCAAATCCCCTGAGCGAGCATGTGACACAAAAGCTCGACCAAATTCAATACATCACCATGCAAGAGATACGCCGTGTCAGGTTAGCGGTTCGTAGTAATCAGGCGGGAAATTCGCCTCAAGCCGGGCGGGAATGTTGAAGGGCGGTTTCAGATTGCCTTTGAAATAACGGGTCACCAGCGTGTGGAAGTGGTCTTCCGGCTCCACGTCCAGGGTTTGCGAGACAGCGAGGAACCAGCGCATGCCTGCGGCGACATGCCCGATCTCTTCATTGTAGATCACCTTGAGAACACCGGCACTTTTTGCATCTCCGGCCGATTCCAGCCGGTTGATCATGCCGGGTGTCACGTCCAGGCCGCGCGCTTCCAGCACCAGGGGCGCGATGGCCAGCCGCGCCGGTAGCGATTCTGCGGTCGCCTGGGCGGCATCCCAAAGGCCGTCGTGTGCAGGCAGGGCACCGTAGTGACAGTCCAGTTCATTCAGCCGGTCTTCGACCAGGCAGAAATGACGCGCTTCATCATCGCCGGTATCTCCGTCACCCAGGTGATCTACCTGTCGGAGATCGGCGCCCTGCTGCTGCGCTCGAGTATCGAGACCAGCGTCGGTCAGCTCGCCGGCATCTTCCTGGTGCGCACGGTGCTCGCCCTGCCCCTGTTCGTTATCCTCGGCCACTTGTTCCTGGACTGACTCATGCCCAAGCACGATCTCGCCTGCCCGCACCTCGCAGACCTCACCCCCTACCAGTCGGCGCGCCGCATCGGCGGCAGCGGTGACGTCTGGCTCAATGCCAACGAGTCGCCCTACCCCCGCGAGCCCATGGCCATGAACGTGTCGGAGTACCACCGCTACCCCGACCGGGGCCCCGGCGAGGTACACGCAGCCTACGCGCGCTACGCGGGGCTGGCGCCGGAGCAGGTGCTCGCCCTGCGCGGGGCCGACGAAGCCATCGACCTGCTCGTGCGCGGCTATTGCCGCGCCGGTCGCGACCGCATCCTCCTCTGCGGCCCGACCTACGGCATGTACGACATCTGCGCCCAGGTGCAGGAGGCGGGCGTCGTCGATGTCCCGCTGGCCGCCGACGATCGCCTCGACGTCGACGCCATCCGCGCCGTGGAAGACGTCCGCGTGGTTTTCCTCTGTCACCCGAACAACCCGACCGGCAACGCCCTGGCGCCCGAGGACCTCGAGGCCGTGATCAGCCACTTTGCCGGTCGCGCCCTGGTCGTGGTCGACGAGGCCTACATCGAGTTCTGCCCCGGCCGCAGCGTGGTGCCGCTCCTCGCCGCGCACGAGCACCTCGTGGTCGTGCGCACCCTGTCCAAGGCCTTCGGGCTCGCCGGTGTTCACGTGGGCTTCCTGCTCGCGGGCGCCGCGGTCATGGACACCATGCGCAAGATCGTCGCCCCCTACCCGCTCGCCGACCCCTGCGCGCAGATTGCCCTGCACGCACTCTCGGACGAAGGCATCGCCCGCATGCGCCGCGAGGTGGAGCAGCTGGCAGCGGAACGCGACGGGTTCGCCACGGCCCTGGCCTGGCTGCCCTGCGTCGCGCGCGTGCGGCCGAGCGCGACCAACTTCGTCACCGCGACCTTCCACGCGGTAGAGGCAGCCTGGGCGGCGCTGATCGCCGACGGCATCGTGGCCCGGCGCCTGCCGCACCCCCGGCTCGCCGACGCGATCCGCTTCACTATCGGCAGCGCGGAAGACATGCAACGGGTTCTCAAGGCGCTGGCCGCCGTCCCCGGGGACTGACCCCGCACCGGCGCAGGCTGGCACCCTTCTTGCTCAAGCACGGGGAGCAATGACGAGGAGCCCGGCCCCGTGGAAGCCACCCGCCACCCCGACACGCTGGCAGCACGCCTGCAGACGCTGCCCAAGGTCGAACTGCACAATCACCTCGAGGGCGGGGCCATGTACCCCGACCTCGCCCTGCGGCTCGCCGCACGCAACGGCATGACCCTGCCCTTCCAGGACGCGGCAAGTGCCGCCGACTACTACCGCTTCACGAGCCTCGACCAGTTCATCGACATCCTGCGCACGACCGTGGCCACGCTGAACACCGCCGAGGACTACGCGGACGCCGTCGAGCGCCAGGGCATCGAGGCCCGGCGCCAGAACATCCGCTACCACGAACTGTTCGTGACTTATGGCCTGGTCTCCCGGCGCGGTGTGCCCTGGGAGGCCGTGGTCGAGGGGCTGGTCGAGGGCCGGCGCCGCAACGCCGACAGGCACGGCGTCGACACCGCATTCATCATCGACCTCGACCGCACCCTGCCGGCCGACGAGGCTCTCCGCCACGTGCAGCTTGCGCTGGGCGCGCGGGAGCGGGCGGGTATCGTGGGCCTCGGCCTCGACTGCCAGGAGGCGGGGTTTCCCGCCGGCCGCCTGAGGCACTGCTTCGCCGCCGCCGCGGAAGCGGGCCTGCCCCTGACCGCCCACGCCGGCGAAGACGGTGGGGCCGCCAGCGTCCGCGATGCCCTCGACTGCGGCGTCACGCGCATCGACCACGGCGTGCAGGCGGTGGAGGACCCCTCGCTGCTCGCGGAGCTCGCCGAACGCCAGGTCCTGCTGACTGTCTGCCCGCTGAGCAACGTGGCGCTGCGGGTCTTCCCCTCGCTCGCCGAGCATTCCCTGCCGCAGCTGCTGGCCGCGGGCATCCCCGTCTGCCTCAACTCCGACGACCCGCCGATGTTCGCCAGCGACCTGCTGACCGAGTGTGTCGCCGTCGACGCGCAATTCGGCCTCGGCGAGGCGCGGCTCGTGGCGCTGCTACGCAACGCCGTGGTGCACTCGTTCCAGGCACCGGATGCGAAGGCCCGGCTGCTCGCGGATTTCGACGCGGCAGCCGCGCGCCTTGGCGACGAGCACGGCGACGACCATGGCTGAGGCCGCCGCGGTCGCCGCAGGCACGCAACGGGCGCCCGCGAGCGCCGAGACCAAGTACCACATCCTGGTCGGGGTCTATGTCGGCGCCTGGGGCCTGGTCCCGGGACTGACCCCCAAGCTCATCCCGCTGGACCTGGGCTGGAGCGGCCTCGGGGTGCTGGCGGTCAGTTTTGGTGCATTCGTGCACGCCATCACCTTCCCGTGCACCGATGCGGTGGCCGAGGTCTGGGGGGCCGCACGCGCCCGGCTGATGGTCTACGTGGGCTTCTCGATCTACGCCGTGGCCATCGCTTTCTACATGCTCGGCGCGGCCCTGCCGCCGGCCCCCGGCTGGCCCCTCAACGAGGCCTACGTGAGCATCTTCTCCCAGGCCGAGCGCATGATCGTCGCCTCCCTCGCGGCGACCGGCGTGGCGCAGCTGCTGGACATCTTCCTCTTCGAGCGCGTGCGCCGGCTCACCGGGCCGCGCTGGCTCTGGCTGCGCAACAACGTGTCGACGGCCATCTCCCAGTTCTTCGACACGGCAATCTTCTACTCGATCGCCTTCTACGGCGTGATACCCAATGACCAGCTGCCGCTGATCGTACTCGGCACCTACCTCGTGAAACTGGTGATTACCGTAGTCGACACCCCCGTCGTCTACCTGGTCGTGCGCTGGATTACCGGCAGCTGGTCGGCACCCGCAGAAGATGGCGGGAAACCGCCCGGATCATGATCTGGCGCAAGGTGTTGCGCTTATTTTTGAATAAAGTTAAGAATTGACGGAAGCGGTCGCGCAGGGCCGCTGCAGCGGCCCCCGGGAGCGGCGGAAAACTTACTTGTTTGTGTCTAGCAAGTATACTCCGACAGATCTCGGGAGCCCGCAGCGGGCGCGCAGCGGCGACACCGCAAGCGATCATCACAACGGCCATCACGACGGCCGGCACGAATAGCTATAAGACGAGGAACACAGCCATGACGACCCCGCAGAAACCCGACTACGACGTCATCGCCATCGGCGCTGGCTTCGCCGGCCTTGCGCTCATTCACTACATCCGCGAGGCCGGGCTGTCCATCCGTGTCTTCGACAAGGCCGACGACGTTGGCGGCACCTGGACCTGGAATCGCTACCCCGGCGCCATGACCGACAGCGAGAGCTACTACTACTGCCTGACCTTCTCCCCGGAGCTGCTGCAGGAATGGAAGTGGACCCGCCGCTACCCGGACTGGAAGGAGACCCAGAGCTACTTCCGCTTCGTCTGCGACAAGTGCGACATGTGGCCGGACATCCAGCTCAACACGGAGATTGTCGACGCGTCCTACCAGCAGGACAGCAACCTGTGGAAGCTTACCACCGCCGACGGCGAGACCCACACCTGCAAGTACTTTATCAGCGCCATGGGCATGATCTCGGAGCCGGTAATCCCGAAGATCGACGGCATGGACCGCTTCCAGGGCCCCCTCTTCCACTCCGCGCGCTGGCCCGAGGACCTCCAGTGGGAAGGCAAGCGCATCGGCATCATCGGCGCCGGCGCGACCACCGTGCAGATGGTCCCGGCCATGTGCGACAAGGCCGAGAGCCTGACCGTCTTCCATCGCACGCCGAATTTCATCATGCCGGCCATGCAGGCCCCGATGACGGAAGAATGGGAAAAAGAGATCAAGGCGAACTACGACGAGATCGTCGCCAAGTGCCGTAACCACGTCTTCGGCATGGCCTTCGACACCGCCGAGGGCCGCCTCGCCGTGGAAACACCGCCGGAGGAGCGCGAGCGCATCTTCGAGGAGAAGTGGAAAGGCAGCTTCCGCTGGGTTTTCGAGACCTTCGAGGACCTGCTCGCCGACCCGGAGGCGAACCGCATGGCCTCCGAGTTCATCATCCGCAAGATGCGCGAGCGCATCAAGGATCCGAAGGTCGCCGACATCCTGGTGCCGAAGATCGACGACTACCCCCTCTTCGCCAAGCGCCCGCCGCTGGACCACGGCTACCTCGAGTGCTTTGACCGCGACGACGTGCACCTGGTGGACATCCGCGACGAGGGCGAGCCGATCGTCGAGATCACCGAGAAGGGCGTGCGCACCACGAAGAACGAGTACGAGTTCGACATCATCGTGCTCGCCACCGGCTTCAGCGCCTACACCGGCGCCCTCGAGGCCTTCCCGATCCGCGGCGTGAGCGGCCAGACCCTGGCCGAGAAGTGGCAGGAGACCTCGAAGTCGATCATGGGCGTCTGCGTGGCGGACTTCCCGAACATGTTCGTCATTACCGGCCCGCAGGCCCCCTTCGCCAACCTGCCGACGTCCATAGAGCAGAACGCCATCTGGATCACGAACTGCATCAGGAAGATGGAGAGCGAAGGCTACGACGTCTGCATCCCGAAGCCCGAGGCCGAGGAAGAGTGGTCGAAGCACGTGGCCGAGGTGCACATGGCCACCCTCATGAACGAGGGCGACAAGGTGCACTCGTGGATGATGGGCGCGAACCTCGAGACCAAGCCGCCGCGCGTGCTCATCTACTTCGGCGGCGCCAACAACTACTACGACAAGCTGGACGAGTCGGCGAACGAGGGCTTCCCCGAGCTCGAGTTCCAAAAACGCGCGAGCTGATACCGGCAGTCTGCCACTGCCACCGGCGCTGTAAACAGCGCGAACCCCGGTCGTTGCGCGACGCAACGCCGGGGCGGTTCGCCCGCACCGCGGTGTGAGGCTATACTCGCGGGCGAAGCCGCCGAGACAAGCCCGTGGAACACACCGACTCTGCCGTGCCTACCCCGGTAACCGCGTTGCTACCCGCCTGGCGTGCCGAGGATTTCATACAGGGCACCCTCGACTGCCTGTCGGCACAGACGCACCCTAACTTCGAAGTCATCGTCTCCGTCGACCTCTGCGACGACGGCACGGCGGAGCGCTGCGAGGCCCACGCGGCGGGGGACCCGCGCTTTCGGGTGGTGCACCAGACGCAACGCCTCGGCTATGCGGGCAACTGCAATGCGCTCCTCGACCTCGCGGACAGCGAGTACGCGCTGTTTGCCTTCCACGACGACATTCTCGCCCCCACCTACCTGGAAAAGACGGCCGCGGCCCTCGACGCCGCGCCCGACGCCGTCGTCAGCTTCTCGGACGTCCACCTCACCGATACGGACGGCAGCGAGGAATACTGGGAATTCAGCGTACTTGAGGGGGAGACGGACCCCGTGCGCCGGGGCCTGGCGATGCTGAACGAGCAGAACCAGTGGTGGGTCCCCAACCGGGGGCTTTTCCGGCTGCCGCTGGTCCGGCAGATCGGTGGCGTCAAGCACCACGGTGCGGGCGAGTACTCCTGCGACTGGCCCTGGCTGTTTCACATGAGCCTCCTCGGCAGGCTGGTGCGCGTGCCGGAAATCCTCTGCTTCAAGCACTACAAGCCGGGCAGCCTGTCGCGCAGCTGGCGCGCGACGCAGGCACAGCAGCTCGAGGTCTACGCAGCCTGTCTCCGCGAGCTGTGGAACTCCTCGCTCAGCACGCAACAGAAGCTGCTCATTGCCCACCCGCTGACCAACTACCTGCAGCAGTTCAGCGGTGAACTCGTGTCGCCCGCATGACAGAGCACGACACCGGCGCGGTCACAGCATGGTTTGACGGCAGGGCCCGCCTGCTCGACATGCCGCGCTCGGTCGATGAGCGCGGCACGCTCACACCGCTCGATTTCCCGGCGCTGCCGTTCACGCCCCGGCGGCTGTTCACGGTAGGCGGCGTTCCCGCGGGAACGCGTCGCGGCGGCCACGGGCACCGACACGGGCAGCAGTTGCTGCTTTGCATCGAGGGGCGCATTGCCGTCCGGCTCGTCGCCTCGGGGCACTCCGTGTCGCTGACGCTTCTCCCCGACGGCCCCGCCCTGTTGATCGGTCCGGGCATCTGGGCGGAACAGTGCTACGAGGCGCCCGGGTCGGTTCTACTCGTCGTCGCCAGCGAGCCCTACGATCCGGCATCCTACTTCGCCGAAGAGAACGGCGCGCCGTGAGCCGGTCGAAGCGGATTGCCGTGCTGGGCGCCGGGATCATGGGCTGCAGCGTGGCACTGGGGCTCGCCCGCCGCGGGGTCGCTGTCACGCTGGTGGATGCCGCGCCGAGCCCGTTCAGCGCCGCGAGCCGCTGGAACGAGGGCAAGATCCACCTCGGCTACATGTACAGCGCGGATCCGGGACTGCGGACGGCTGCTCACATGATCGAGGGCGGCCTCTGCTTTCGACCGCTGGTCGAGGAAATGCTCGACTGCAGCCTGGAGCCCGTGATCTCCGGGGGCGACGACGTCTACCTCTGCCACCGCGACTCGGTAGTCGATGCGAAGGCGATGGAAGCCTACCTGCACCGGGTCAGCGATCTCGTGCGCAGCCATCCGCAGGCCGGCCGCTACCTCGTCAATGTCACGCGGGCCGGGCCCTCGCGCCTGAGCCCGCGGGAACTGGCCGAGGTGAGCGGCGCCAGCGAGATAGTCGCCGGCTTTCGCGTCCCGGAACGCTCGGTGCAGACGCGCTGGGTCGCGGACCGCTTTGCCGCCGCCGTGGCCGCCCAGCCGGCGCTGGAAACCCTGACGGACACCCGCGTGACCGCCATCGAGCCCATCGACGGTTCGCCACAGGGGCCCTGGCAGTTGGTGACGACAGACGGCATCCTCGGCCCGTTCAGCCACGTGGTCAACGCCCTGTGGGAAGGCAGGCCCGCCATCGACCGCACGGTCGGCCTGGAGCCGGTCCCGCCCTGGACGCATCGCTATCGGCTCGCCCTCTTCCTGCGCACGCGAACGCCGGTGACCGGGCCCTGTGCGGTCATCGCGACCGGCCCCTTCGGCGACGTGAAGAACTACAACGGGCGCGATTTCTACCTGTCCTGGTATCCCGCCGGCCTTGTTGCCGAGGACTCGGGGCTGGAACCACCGGTCATCACCGCGGAATCACTGCCCGCCGATGAGGACCTCGCCGCCGAGGTCTTCCGGCAGCTCGGCACCCTTGTGCCCTGGACCGCGTCGCTTCCCGCAGCGACGGAGACGCTCGAAGTGGGCGGCGGCTGGGTGTTTGCCGGCGGCCAGGGCAAGCTGTCCGACCCCGCTGCGACCCTGCACCAGCGCTGGCGCTACGGCATCGAGCGCCATGGCACCTACCTCTCCGTGGACACCGGCAAGTACTCCACGGCGCCGTGGATGGCGCGCGAACTCGTCGACGGCCTGACCGGTTGATAGGCGCGGCGCAGCGGACCGGGCACCCGCCTTACGATCGACCTCAGGATGGAAGCGTCCGCCGCCGACGGAGACGCAGCACGCCGGTCGCGATAGCCGTGCCGAGGAGCGTGGCGATCATGCCGGCGATCACCTGCAGCGACAGGCTTTCCCCGAGCAGCAGCACCCCCCAGGCAAGCGCGCTGACCGGGACCAGCATGGTGACGGTCGACGTGGCCGTTGCCCCGGCGCTGGAAAGCAGGCTGAAGTAGAGCAGCAGTGCGCCCGACGTGCTGAGGGCTGCCAATCCCAGCGCCGAGCCCCACGCCAGCGGACTCACCGGCGCGGCCGGCCAGAGCAGGATGGTAGGCAGCAGCAACGCAAGCGCCGCGACTGCAGAACTGCCGGCGGCCAGCACGCGGCTCGGCAGGTGGGCGAGGTGCGTGCGCGAGTAGTTCCCGCCGAAGCCATAGCAGAGCGTGGCGGACAGGGCGGCCAGGATGAACCAGCCGTCACCCCCCGCCTCGAAGTCGAGGCGCCCGAAAGACAGCACGCCGACGCCCGCCAGCGCCAGCGTCAGCCCGATGATCTGCTCGCGCAGTATCGGCGTGGCGAAGAACGCCATGCCGATGAGCGCGGTTGCGACAGGGGTGGCCGCGTTGATCAGCGAGGTGAAGCCCGCCTCCAGGCCGACGGTAGCGAACGCCAGCAGCGAGTACGGCAGGGCCGCGGTGCTGAGGCCGAGAATCACC
>CAJWWA010000135.1 GCA_913048495.1 uncultured Halieaceae bacterium | reverse complement strand
CTGGCGGAACCGCTACAAGCACATCCATGTGCGCTCGGCGCCGGCCATCCATGGCCGGCGACGTTCCGCCAGGGCTTTCCCAGCGACGGCGGCGCTGCCACCGTCAAATCAAAACCGCAAAGCCACCATTGCCAGCTGGACGGGGGACCTTCCAGCGAAGGATCTACCTTAGTCCGAGGACGTTCTTCGCGAAGTGGGTACCGGCGCGGGCGATACGCTGGCTGGCCACGGAGAGGGGGCTGCGGTCGAGGTAGTTGAGCTGGAGCATGCGGCGTTCGCCGACGAAACGGGTGTGGCCGTGCCAGGAGTGGGGGGTGCGCTTGAAGGCGAGGAGGGTGCCGCCGAGGGGAGGGACCTCTGCCGCGTAGTCGTCGATGTCGTGCTTGCCGCGGAGCATGCGCAGCTGCCCTTCGCTGTGGTCCCAGTGCTCGTTGAAATAGACCAGCACCGTGATGATCTTGCTCTTGTGGTCCGTGTGGATATTGCCGTCCGTTCGCTCACAGAACCGGCGCACCGTGATTGTGGAGGGCAGGCCCGCGAGGGCCATGTCGAAGCGCTCGCCGAGAAGGCGGGCGAAGGCGTCGCTCTCGAGATCCTCGATGAACCGGGCGAAGGCCGGGCCGTAGCTCAGGTCTTCGAGGGCGTGGTTCGCCGCCGAGTCGATCGCCGGGTAGTCCGCGTTGACCGTGGCGAGATCCTCCGGCGAGAGGAAGCCGGGGGCCACCAGGTAAGGGAACGGGTCCGTGCTGAGGGGCGCGGCGCGCAGTGCTTCGAGGTTCGCGTAGTTCATGGCCGCATGATACTCCGCGCTGCGCCGGAGCGGCAGGGCAGGCTGCTCGCGGGAAACGTGAAAAATGCCGTCCGGCTGCGGCAGAGCGGTGAATCGGGTATGATCGCCGCCGTCTTTCCAACCGCATTCCGAAGGCCCGCACCGCATGGCCGACAAGGCTCGCGTCGCCGCACGCTTCGTCATTCTCACGCTGCTGTTCTGGCTGCCCGCGCGCAAGCGCAAGGCGCTGGAGCGCTGGCTGCGCGGGCGTGAAGAGTACAAGAAGCTCCAGCGCGCGGACTGGGTGCTCATGAGCTGGGGTAAGAGCGGCCGCACCTGGCTGCGGGTGATGCTGTCGCGGGCCTACACGCAGCTCGGCAACCTGCCGGCGAGCGAGCTGCTGGATTTCGACAACCTGAAGGCGGTGGATCCGCGGCTGCCGGCGGTGTTTTTCACCCACAACAACTACCTGCGCGACTACACGGGCAACTGGCAGAGCAAGGCGCATTTCGCCGGCAAGCGCATGGTGCTGCTGGTGCGCGACCCGCGCGACGTGGCCGTGTCGCAGTTCTTCCAGTGGCAGTACCGCATGCGGCCGGTGAAGAAGTTCATCAACGACTACCCGCCCCACGGCGCCGACATCGACGTCTGGCAGTTCGTGCAGGACCCGGCGGTCGGCGTGCCGCGCATCGTCGACTACTTCAACGACTGGGCCGCGTCGCGGGACCAGCTCGACGACCTGCTGGTGGTGCGCTACGAGGACATGCGCGCCGACCCGGGTGCGGTGCTCCGACGCATCCTCGATTTCACGGGCACGGACGTCAGCGACGGGCAGGTGGCCGAGGCGGTGCAGTTCGCCGCTTACGACAACATGAAGAAGATGGAACAGGAGCAGTACTTCAAGGGCTCCGGTGCGCGGGTGAAGCCCGGCGACAAGGACAACCCGGCCTCCTTCAAGGTGCGCAAGGCCAAGGTCGGCGGCTATCGCGAACACTTCGACGAGGCGCAGTGCGCCGCCCTCGACGCCATGGTTGCGAAGCTCGACCCGCAGTTCGGCTACGGTCCGCAGGCTGAGCCCGCATCGGCATGAAGTACGCCCTGCAGCAGCTGCGCCACGCCGCCAACACGCTGCGCAAGAAGGCTGCCCGGCGCTTCCTCAACTGGCGCAACCGCAACCGGCCGCAGGCCGAGGTCATCGCCGAGGAGCGGCGGCTGCGCGGCCGTGAGCAGCTCGCCCGGCTGCGCGAGGCGGACATCGTCATCGTCTCTTTCGGCAAGAGCGGCCGCACCTGGCTGCGGGTGATGCTGTCGCACCTGTTCCGCATCCGCCACGACCTGCCCGAGAGCGCGCTCCTGGGCTTCGACAATTTCCACTCCATGAACCCCGCCGTGCCGAAGATCTTCTTCACGCACGACAACTACATCAAGGACTACACCGGCGAGCCGGCCAGCAAGGCGCCGTTCTACGACAAGCCGGTGGTGCTCATGGCGCGGGACCCGCGGGATGTGGCAGTGTCGCAGTTCTTCCAGTGGAAGTTCAGACTGAAGCCGAACAAGGTCATCCTCAACAACTACCCGTCGCGCGAAGACGACATCAGCCTCTTCGACTTCGTTACCGGCGACAACGACGGCGGCAGCCTCCGCGCGGTGGTCGACTACCTGAACACCTGGGCCGCCGAGCGCGAGCACATCCGGCGTTTCCACCTGCTGCGTTACGAGGACCTGCGCGCGGACCCGCAGGGCGAACTGGCGAAGCTCGTCGCCTTTATGGGCGTGGAAGCCACCCCCGAGGAGCAGGCCGCGGCGATCGAGCACGCGTCTTTCGAGAACATGAAGAAGATGGAAAGCTCGGACACCTTCCGCTTCGCCGGGCGCATGCGCGCCCGCGACAAGGACAACCCGGATTCCTACAAGGTCCGCCGCGCCAAGGTCGGCGGCTACCGGGACTACTTCAGCGACGCCGAGGTCGAAGCCATTGACCGGCAGCTCGTTGAGTCCCTGGATCCGGTCTTCCGCTACGGACGCTAGGCCGGGCCGCTAGCGGTCGCCGGCCAGCGTACCGGCCGTTTCTGCTCCCCCCGCATCGGCCATGGCCAGCACCGAACGGTAGCGCTCCAGCAGGAGCTGATCCCGCTCGGACCAGAGATCGTTGCCTCGCAGGCGGGCCTCCTCGAGCGCCGCGGTGGCGGCGAGATGGTTGTCCTCGCGGGCATAGGCGCGCGCCTGCAGCATTGCCAGCTTGTAGTCGAAGGTGTCCCCCGCAGAAAGCCGCTCGAGATCATCCCAGGGTGGTGTCGATTCCGTTTTCAGGCGCAGCTCGGCGATTTCGTAGCCGGTGTAATCCGCCACGGAGCGCGCCCCGGCAGCCCGGTAGGCCGCCTCGGCCTCGCGAAGCAGCGCCAGGCCGCGGTCCTTGCTGCCCGACCGCGCCAGCAGGTGGCCCCTCGCGCGCAGTACGGGCGCCCGCAGGGCCTCCACGTTGCCGTAGCGCTGCTCGAGGGATTCGATCACGGTTGTCGCTTCGGCGACCGGCGCACCGCGCGCGGCGGCAATGGCCTCGAAGGAGAGGGCAGTGGGAATGGCCGCATGAAAGCCGTTGTCCGCCTCGAGGCGCTGCCGGGTGCCGGCGGCCAGGGCCCGCGCCGCCTTGTAGTCACCCTGCACGTAGCGGCGGTGCATCACCGTCAGATCAGCGATGGCGCCGAACATCGGGTTGGCCGTGTGCTCGCCGAGTGTACGCAGCGCGGCCGTGTAGTCCCGCGCTTCTTCAAACCGGCCCCGAAGGTTGAGCGCGAGCGTGGCGAACTGCAGGAAAAAGCCTTCGGCCTCGGCACTGTCGACGCGATCGAGGATCGGCCGCGCGGCGAGCGCCAGCTGCACGGCCGCATCCATGTCGTTGTCCCGGTAGTAGCTCGCCACCAGGTAGCGGTAGCTGCGCAGGAGCGCCTCTAGATCACCGTGTTCTTCGGCCAGGGAGCGCGCGGCGTTCGCGTGCTCCCGCAGGGCGTCGTGGTCACCGGCGGCCAGGGCGCTCGCGGCGAGGTCCAGCTGCAGCTCCGCGAGGTAGCCGGGCAGGGGATATTCCCGCTCCGCCAGCGTCAACCGCTCCTCGCGGAGTATTCGCGCCCCGGCGCCATCGCCGTCCAGCTCCGCCAGGAGCGCCAGGGCGGACAGGGCGCGAAGGCGTTGCAGCGGCAGCACGGCGTTGGCGGCCAGTTCGCGAGCCGCTTCCAGGTGTTCGCGCGCACTC
This sequence comes from uncultured Halieaceae bacterium, assembly GCA_913048495.1. Lineage (GTDB taxonomy): Bacteria > Pseudomonadota > Gammaproteobacteria > Pseudomonadales > Halieaceae > Pseudohaliea. Next base: position 4,963 of record CAJWWA010000135.1, on the reverse strand, counting down.
GGGCTGTCGCCCAGCTCGAGATGTGCCCGAGCGGCGAGCAGCCGGGCCTCCAGGGCCACCTCCGTCCGCGTGTCACCCGCGAGCAGCGCCGAGGCCATCGCCGCTGCGGTATGGGCCTGGCCCCGCTGGCGCTCGCAGCGGGCCAGGCGCAATTGTGCGCGCTCGAAGCCGGCGTCGCTTGCCAGCGCGGCGCGGTAGTAGTCCGCGGCGCCGTCGCAGCGGCCGCCCTGGCTGGCAGCAAGGCCCTCGAAATAGCTGGCCAGGGCAAAGGGGTTGCCTGTCGGCGGCTCGCCCGCGGGCTCACCCCGCCCGCCGCCGTGCAGCCAGGCTGCGCCGCGCTCCAGGAGCGGCGCTATCGCCGCGTCCGAGAGCACCACCGCGGCGACCTGTTCGCCGTTACGCTGATTGATCCACAACCGGTAGCCGGCCTCGCTGCGCTCGAGCTGCAGCGCCGCGACCGGGCCGTGGCGACCCTCGGCGAGGCGCAGGCTGCCGCGCTGCAGGGCGTCTTCTGCGGTGCCCGGGAGCTCAAGGGTCGGCGCGATAGCGGCATCGCCACCGAGGCGGCGGGCGAGGTATTCCGCCGCGCCCTCGGAGAGCGCCGAGCCGGCCGTTGTGACCGGCAGCAGGGCCAGCGGTGGCGCCGCCGTCGGCACCTCGGCCTCGCGCCCGGTCACCAGTGTTACGAGAGCGATGCCGACGCCCACGCACAGTGCCGCCGCGAGTGCGGTCGGGCGCCGGGGCCGCGGAGACGGGGCAACGCGCGTCGGACGGTCGTCGTAGTATTCCACAGTGACCGGGCAGGTCAGGCGATAGCCCAGCCCGCGATGGGTCTCGAGCAGGGGCGGGTCCCGGTCGCCGTCACCGAGGGTCTGCCGCAGGCGTTGGACCTGTTTGGCGAGGGCGGCATCGGTCACGATCTGTCGCGGCCAGACTGCCGCGACGATGGCCTCCTTGCCGAGGACCTCACCGGGATGTTCCAGGAAGGCGAGCAGAAGGTGGTAGAGCTTGGTCGTCAACGGGAGCTCGGTACCCGCGCGCTCGAGGATCCGGCGGCTTGCCAGCAGCCTGCAGTCGGCGAACCGGTAGGCGCGCACCGCAGGCGCTGCAGAGTCGGCTTTATCCGCTGTAATGGCCACAGAACGCCCCATAATTCCAACAATGTCACGTAATGTCAGGCAGCCGTCAAGCAACCCGGGCAGCCCGCTCCTAGCATTATTGTTCTTACAGGCCGGAGGGCAACGCGTTCGCTGCGTTGCGGGAGTATGGGTACAGTGCTTGTCGCCATTCTGAGAAGTGGCTCACAGTTTCTCGGCCTGTGCCTGCTGGCCTTCCTGCTGCTGGCCGGTCCCGCCCGCCCTGCGGCTGCCCAGGTCTCGCTCACCCTGGGCGACGCGACCCTCGCGCCGGGCGACAGCGGGACCGTGACCGCCACGATCGCGACCGATGGCGCCGCCGTTGCGTTGCAATTTGACATCCTGTACGACCCGACCCGGATCACCCTCGGTACCGTGAACGGCGGCGGGGCGCTCACCGGCGACCATAGCATTGCCAGCAACCCCATCGGCCCGGGCCGGGACCGGGTTGTCGTCACCACCACACCCGTCACGCCCCTGGGCAGTGGCTCACTGGCCATCATCAACCTGACCGTCGACGGCGGCGCGCCCCAGAGCACGACCCCGGTGTCTTTCGACGGCGTGGTGATTGCCGATGCTTCGGCGCAGCCGATCACACCGGCGTCCCTGACGCCGGGGACGATCACGATCACGGGCGCTGCTGTCACCCCGGTGCAGCCGGAGGCGATTCCCGCCAGCCCGGCCTGGGCGCTCCTGTTGCTGGTGGCGCTGCTCGTCGGGGTGGTGCGCCGCCTGCGGCCGGCCCGGGGACGTCCCGTGGCCGCTTCCCTGGTAATGATCAGCTGCCTGGGCGCGCTGGCGCTGCCCGCGCACAGCCAGGGCCTGCCCGGGGATGCCAACGGCGACGGCCGGATCGACGTCGAGGACGTGCGCCTGATCGTCGAGCGCATCCTCGAGCGAGGTGTCCTGCCGGGGGACGGTGACTGCAACCGGGATGCGACCATCAACGTGCTGGACACGGTGTGCTCGCAGCTACCCTTCGTGCCCGGCGAGACGGCACCGATCATCCTGGGTCCCGGGGACCGCTCGATCCCCGCAGGCTCGCTCTTCGAGATGAACCTGTTCGCGGCGGATCCGGATGCCGGAGCGACGCAGACCTGGGCGCTGCTCAGCGGCCCGGCGGGCCTGGCCGTCAGTCCGGCAGGCGAGCTGAGCTGGACGCCGGCTGCCGGCAATGTCGGCCCCAACCCGGTATCGATCCGCGTCACCGACGATACCGGGCGCGCGGATGAGGCGACGTTCAGCATCAACGTGTTCTTGCTGCCGGCGGCAGCGCCGGAGAATGCACGGCCGGTGCTCACCGTGCCCGGGAACCGGAGCCTGCCCGTGGGCACGCCGCTGGCAGCGCAGGCCAGCGCGACAGACCCGGACGTGGGAGACACGATCAGCTTCGCACTGGTCGACGGGCCCGTGGGTATGACCATCGACTCGTCTACGGGCACGCTCAACTGGACGCCCCAACCCGGTCAGGCGGGCACCGCTGACGTGGTGATCAAGGTAACCGACTCGGCGGGTGCCAGCGCCTTCGGCAGTTTCCAGGTGACCGCGACACCGATCAACACGGCGCCGACGGCGAAGGACGATGTGTACATCGCGCGCAAGGGCGAGACGCTCGTGATCCCGCCCCGCGAGGGTGTGCTGATCAACGACACCGACCCCAACGGGGATGCACTTGAAGCCACGCGGCAGTCCGATCCTGTCCTGGGAACGGTGGACGGCTTTAACCCGGATGGCAGCTTCACTTACACACCGCGAGAGGGTTCCGGCATTACGATCGGCCTGGCCTTCAAGTGCGAAACCGATCTCTGGGACTTTGGTGTGGGCTCGGGCACGGCGTCCGCTGCCGACGTGGACGGGGACGGCAAGGTGGAACTCGTCGGCCTGTCGAACACGGTTCTCGGTTCCCGGGTCTTCATCGTCGACCCGACGGACTGCAGCGCTGTTGTCAACCCGATCCCTGCTGAAACGGGGCAGCCGCCCCCCGAGAGCGTCGCGACACTGGTCAATATCGATGATGACCCGGAACTCGAAGTTGTCACCCACTACTTCCGCTTCGCTTCGGCGCTGCCCGATGACGGTTCGCCGGAACCGGGCAACCGGCTGATGGCAGTCAATCTCGACGGTACGCCGGTGACCGCCTGGCCGCTGAACGGACTCAGCGAGAGCCCTCAGTTCGGTCTCGGGTTCAATGGAGAATACAACTATGCGAGTCCCGTGGCCGTGGACCTCGATGGCGATGGCGAGAGCGAGCTGCTCGCGGCCTATACGCAGGTCGGCCCCAGCGGCCTGCCGGAAGGAACCTGCCGGGCGGCACTCCAGAACACGACCTGCAACGCGGTGGTAGCCTGGGATGGACGCACCGGAGCCGTTCGCTGGACCTACATCGGTGGGGTGACGCCGCCGCGCCAACGATCCATGTCGCCGACCCTTGTCGACCTGGATCTCGATGGCGATACGGAGATCATCTGGAACCAGCTGGTGCTCGACCACGAGGGCAACCTAGTCTTCGAACTGCCCGTCGAGCGCACGATCCCGGTCGCGGGCTTCGAGCTTTACGGCAACGATCTTCTTACCGTCGCCATCGGCAATTTCGACAATGATGCCTTTCCCGAGATAATCGGCTACGACGCCAGCAATTTCTACCTCTTCAGCCACGACGGGAACCTGCAATGGCAGCGCCCCTACGCTGGCAGCGGCTTCGGATTTCCGTGGACAGACCTGACCCTGGCCGAACTCGATGGCGATCCCTTCCCGGAGCTGGTCACGATGTTGCGCGGTGACGGTGGCGGGGCATTGACCCTGCGGGCTTTCGACAGCGATGGCGAGCCGCTGTGGGACAACGCCGATAGCTATCCGGTCGGGGGGCAGGTGAGCGGATCTTCGTCGCCGGTGGCCTTCGACCTCGACGGCGACGGGATCGACGAGATCATCCAGTTTAGGACGGATACGCCCACAGAAAACACCGCGGGGCTCTACATCCTCGATGGCGGCACAGGCGACGTTATTACCAGCATCGTCGATCGAACGCTCGGACGCGCTTATAACGATGGTGATGAGCCCCTGACCGTCGTCGACCTCGACGGCGATGGCAGCGCCGAGATCGTGACCAATTTCAACCGGGAGTTCGGTTTCGATCGCCTGAACATCTGGGACAACCTGCCGGGCGAGCCTTTCCCCCCGGCGCGGCCGGTCCGCTCCCAGACCAATGTCCAGCCCACCTGGGTCAATGTCGACGGCAGCCTGCCCGCCAGCCTGGAGCCGCACTGGCTGCAACCCGGGCGTAACTACTGGAATCGGATCGTCCCGGATCTCGACCCCCTGGCCCCCGAGCAGGACAGCTTCACCTACCGGGTGAGCGACGGCGAATTCGATTCCACGGCAGCCACGGTGAACATAGAGATCCGCCCCAACGGCAACCCGCCGTTCTTTCTCAGCGAACCGAAGCGGGGCACCAGCGCCGGCATAGCCTACGAGTATCAGCCCCTGGTGACGGACGTGGACCCCGGCGACTCGGTGACCTTCGAGCTGCTGAACGGCCCGACGGGCATGACCCTGGATCCGGCCACCGGCGCCATCGACTGGTACCCGGAGAGCAACGGCGACTACCCGGTATCCATCGGCGCCACTGACACCCTTGGACTCTCCTCGGCACAGATTTACACGCTTACCGTGGGCGACCCGGTGCAAGTCCCCGACATCATCGGCCTCAGTGAAGCGGCTGCCGGCAGCACTCTCGACGGCGCCGGCCTGGCTTTGGGTTCGCGGTTCTTCCGGTCCGACCCGGTAGTGCCTGCCGGCGAGGTCGTCGATCAGGCCCCGCCGGCGGG